>JBDSGY010000121.1:0-4838 GCA_039918755.1 Steroidobacteraceae bacterium | reverse complement strand
AAGGTCGCCGACAAAGACATGTACCGTGTAAAGCTCGAGCGGCGAAAGCTCCTCGCGGGCCGTAATTCACGCGCTGACGATGCCTTCGCCGCGGCGGGCACTCGATTGCGGTGAATCCGGACTCTCTGTATGGGCGCCCTCCTACAACTTCGTTGCGTGTCCGGGGGGACACTTGAGAAAAGTGGAGGCCCATATGAACTTCAAGATGAAAACGATTCTTGGCGTCGGCGCTGCAGTGCTCAGCGTCCAGGCCATGGCCCAGGTCACCTTCTATGAAGGCGAGGATTTCCACGGACGTGCTTACTCAACGTCACGGGATCAGTCCGATCTGCGCCGCGGTGGCTTCAACGACAGCGCGTCATCGGTGATTGTGGACAAGGGCCGATGGGAAGTCTGTGAAGATCCGCGCTACTCCGGTCAGTGCGTTGTGCTGCGCCCGGGCAGCTACGATTCACTCAAGCGCCTGGGTGTCAACAATCGGCTGTCATCGGTGCGCAAGGTGGGCGGTCGCCGGGATTACGCTGACAGTCGCGCTCCCGAACCCCTGCCAGCGCCGGGCTACGAATATCGTCAGCGTCCCAACGAGCGCGTCTATCAAGCCCGCGTGACTTCAGTGCGGGCCGTCCTGGGGCAGCAGCCCGAGCAGCGCTGCTGGGTGGAGCGTGAGCAGGTGGGCGACAAGGGCAAACGCAACGTCGCGGGTGGCATCCTCGGTGGTGTTATCGGCGGCGTGCTCGGCCATCAGATCGGCGGCGGCACCGGCAAGGACCTCGCTACCGCAGGCGGCGCGGTAGCCGGCGCGGTGGTCGGTTCCAATGTCGGTCGTGACAAGGAAACCTACAGCAGGGATGTCCGCCGCTGCGATACCACGTCGCAGAATCAACCCCCGGACTACTGGGACGTGACCTATGACTACCGCAATGTCACGCACCGCGTGCAGATGAGCGCGCCGCCGGGCGACACCATCTTCGTCAACCGTCAGGGCGAACCGCGCCAGTGACGAAAGCGCTGGTCAGGCAGCGCCAAGTGGCTGCCTGATCAGTTCGCGCCAGATCCCTCAAACGATGGTGTGTGACAGCTTGTTGTAGTGCGCCCACATGCTCTTGTGGGCGTCATAGATGGCGCGGTCCGGATCGGCCCACTTGCGCGAGAGCCCGTCCAGCAGCTTGGCCTTCTGCATATCTTCCGTGGTGAATCCCTTGCGCATCGCTTCGGAGATCCTTTCGAAGACCTTCTCCATCGCTTCGCGTTCGGTCTTCACGTCGGCGCGGGAAATCACGCCACCAGTGCCGGCCACGATGCGGGTCTGCTCATTGCCGATTGCAAGCAGCTTTGCCTGGGAATCCACGCGCCCGCCCACCCATCCGCCCTCGTACCACGAGATCACCGGATCCAGCACTGGCGAGACGCAATCGCCCACCACCAGCACGTTGGAATCACGCAGGTAAACATAAATATCGCCGTCGGTGTGCGGCTGCTGCAGGTAGCCGTACTCGATGTTTTCCGCACCGAATTTCAGCTGCTTGCTGCCGAGATAGAACACCTCTTTCGGCACTGCCTCCTTGCGGCGCGCCTTGAGATAACGATCTTCCCGGGGCACGAACTGATCGATGGCCATGCGCTGCGCGCACTTGGCATGCGCGATGATGCGGGCCCCCGCCTTGCCGAACTCGTCGTTGCCGCCCGTATGATCAGCGTGCCAGTGCGTATTGATGACAGTCGTCACCTTCGCGCCCCTGGCGATGTCGCGCAAGGTGGCGGGCAGTTTGCTGCCCGGCGCGCCGGTGTCCACCAGCAGCAGGCCCTCGTCGCCTCGCAGCGCCAGCACATTGCCGCCCACGCCCGAGATCAGCCACAGCCTGTCATTCAGTGCAGTGGTGGTGATCTTGCCGCCAACGGCAGCCCGCACTTCGCCCAGAAATGCCATGCCGGCCGCAGCACCCAGCCCTGCCCGCAGCACGTCCCGCCTGTTCAATGGAAGATACACGTTGCGTCAGACTCCCGCGAGCAGGCCCGTGCTGTTGCTGAACTTGTCCTGCTCGATGCCGAGCTTGTTCAGCACCGTGAGATGCAGATTGGCAACCGACGTGCGCTCGGGTGGCACGATATGGCGCCCACCCTTCAGCGAACCACCCGCGCCACCGACCAGGATGATGGGCAGCGGATAATTGTTGTGACGGTCGCTGTTGCTCATGTTTGAGCCGTACATGAACAGCGAATGATCCAGCAGCGAGCCTTCCCCATCGTTCGTGGCGGCCATCTTGTCGAGGAACTTGCTGAACTGTTCCATGTGCCAGGTCTGCACCAGCGTCAGCTTGCGCAGCCGCTCGCGGTCATTGGCATGGTGTGACAAGGGATGGAACGAATCCGGCACATTGATGAAGTTGTAGGTGCGGTTGGTGCCCTCGGCCACCATGATGTACGAGGCCACGCGCGTCAGGTTCGCCTGGTACGCCAGGGCCAGCAGGTCGAACATCATCTTGACCTGCTCATTGAAGTTGTCGAGCTCGCCCACTGGCGCTTCCGGCACATTCACGGCCGACAGATCGCGCGCCTTGGCCTTTTCCAGCCGCCGCTCGATTTCGCGCACGGTGTCCAGATAATTATCCATCACGCGCTTGTCGCTGGCTCCCAGTTCGCCGCGCAGTGACCTGGTGCGATCGGAAATCAGGTCGAGGATGCTGCCGGTCTGGCGCGCGATCAGCGCCCGTTCGGCATCCGTATCGCCCTCGCCAAACAGCTGCAGGAACACCTTGCGCGGGTTGTACTCCATTGGCAGCGGCGTGTGGTCATCGCGGAACGACAGTGTCGAACTGTAGTAGCACGCGCCGGATCCACCACCGCAGGCGGCCGACTGGATCGTGGTTTCAGCGGCGAGTTCCAGCGACGGCAGCGATGTTTCCTGCCCCAGCTTCGACGCAATCAGCTGATCCAGGGTCGTAGCCATGTGCGCGCCGGGCACACTGCTGTCCGGTCGCACGGCGCTGAGCCACGTGGCCGGATTGATGGTGTGCACGGACCCGGCGCTGGCCGCGTTTTCCAGGTTTGCGAAAGACAGCAGCTGCGACTTGTACTTGTCCAGCGGCTTCATGATCTTGTTCAGCGTGAAGTCTGCGCCGGAGCCGCTTGGCGTCCACGCGTCCACTTCCTTGCCATAGGGCGTGTTATCCATGATCGCGCCGTGCGGGATATAGAAGAACCCCGCGCGCGGCTTCGGCGCCGCGGCAGTCTTCGACATCGCAGTCGCGGCCGGCACCATCGCATCCAAGAACGGCAAGGCCATTGCCACGCCCATGCCCTTCAGGGTCGTGCGTCGCGAGATGAACTTCTTGGTCAGGAACATGGCGTCATCCCTTGGTATTTCAGCGTCCGGCTACAGTTGGTGGAGTCTTCGCATCTTTGCCGCCTTCACTTGGCGGTCCCTGCAGACGGAAGGCATCCGACTTCGCGATATTCATCACGATGTCGAAGAAGTGATTGCCACCCGGCCTCACGTCGCGCACGATCTGGCGCACCTGCGGCATATCGGAGGGCGCCACCTCCCGGCCGGTGCCGTACATCAGCAGTTTCTCGACCAGCGTCTGCACGAATTGGTCTGGTCGGGCCAGCAGTGCCTCGCGCAGCTGCGAAGCGCCGTTGATCGCGACCCCATTCGGCAACACCGTGTTCGCATTGACTGGCAGGCCTGAATCGCGCGTGCGGTACGCGCCGGTCACATCGAAGTTCTCCATGGCGAGCCCGATGGGATCAATCACGCCATGGCACTGGTTGCAGCTCTTGTTCTCGCGATGGATTTCCAGGCGTGCGCGCAGCGTGGTGGGCTGGGCGCCGTCCTTCGGTGTGAGGTCCGTGACCACGCCCGGCGGCGGCGGCGCCGAAGGCGTGCCCAACAGCTTTTCCAGCACCCACGCGCCACGCAGCACCGGTGAAGTGCGATCGCCGTAGGAGGTACGCAGCAGCACCGCGCTCTTCCCCAGCAAGCCACGGCGATTGGGATCGGTGAGCTGCACCCGACGGAACTGCGGGCCCAGCACGCCGTTGATGCCGTAGTGCTTCGCCAGTCTCTCATTGAGGAAGCTATAGTCCGCGGTCAGCAGATCGACCACATTGCGGTTCTGCAGCAGCACATCACTGAGAAACATCTGGATCTCGGTGGAGAAATCCTGCCGCATCCCGTCACTGAAATTGCGAAACAGGTTGGAGTCCGGCACCACGGCCTTCAGGTCGTCGACATTCAGCCAGCGCATCGCGAAGCCCGTCACCAGCGCGATGGCGCGCCGGTCGAGCAGCATGCGCTTGACCTGCTTCTCATAGACCGCGGGATCGGAGAGCTTGCCGCTGATCGCCGTCTGCAGCAACTCGTCATCCGGCACGTCGCTCCAGATGAAGAACGACAGCCGCGATGCAAGTTCCAGCGGCGCGAGCGGTTGCGGCTTCAGGTCGTCGCCACGTGGCTGCACGATGCGATACAGGAAATCCGGGCTGGAAATCACCGCCATGACGACTTCCTGCACGCCGCCGTTGAAATCGCCGATGTCCTTGTAACCTGAATTGTAGAAGCCCATCAGCCGCGTGATGTCGGCATCATTCACCGGGCGACGATAAGCCTGCATCGCCAGATGCCGCGCGATCTTTTCCGCGCAGGGCTTCTCGTCTGCCGCGGCCTGCGGATTGCAGACAAAAATGCGGTCGCGACTGGGTGAGTGCGCAATGGCGGTGGGGCCGAATGGACCCGCCACTTCCACGCCTGCATTCAGGCGGTTGGCGTTGCCCGCCACGCCGCCGAATCCCTGGGTGCCGCCGCCGATGTTGTCATCGGAAAGCGTGCGCGCACGCTC
>JBDSGY010000120.1:0-5860 GCA_039918755.1 Steroidobacteraceae bacterium | reverse complement strand
CGTAACCGAATCCACATCATCAATCTTGAAAAGACCCAGCCGTTGTTCGCGGAAGCCATCGCTTTCGCCAAGAACATCGTGGGTGACGGCGGCACCGTGCTGTTCGTCGGCACCAAGCGTTCGGCGCGCGATGCCGTGCAGAAGGAAGCCGTGCGTTGCGGCATGCCTTTCGTGAACCAGCGCTGGCCCGGCGGCATGCTTACCAATTTCAAGACCATCCGCCAGTCGATCAAGCGACTGATGGACCTGATCGACCTGCAGGAATCCGGCGCGCTCGCCAAGCGCGGCAAGAAGGAAGCCCTGCAGCTCACGCGCGAAATGGCCAAGCTCGAGAAGAGTCTCGGCGGCATCAAGCACATGAATTCGCTGCCCGACGCGCTGTTCGTCATCGACGTGGGTCACGAGCGCATCGCGATCAACGAAGCGAAGAAGCTCGGCATCCCGGTCATCGCCATCGTTGACACCAACTGCTCGCCGGAAGACGTGGACTACGTCGTTCCTGGCAATGACGACGCGATGCGCGCCATCAGCCTCTATGCCACCGCCGTGGCCGACGCCGCGCTCGAGGGCAAGGCGGCCGTGCCGCAGGTCTCCGTCGGCGAAGACGACTTTGTCGAGCTCGACGAATCCGGCGCCCCGCGTCGCAATGCCGGTGGTCGTCCTGGCAACCGTCCGCGGCCCCAGACTGCCGTGCGCCGCAAGCCGGCTCCCGTTGCTGCCGTGCCCGAGGCCGTTCCCGGTGCACCGGTGGTCATTGCCGAGACCGAGCTCGACGAGCCGGCGGTTGAAGGCGTGAAGGCCGGCGGCAAGGAAGCGATCGGCACTGCCCGTCGTCGTCCTGCTGCGGGTGCTCCAGGCGGTGGTCCGCGCCCCGGGGCACGTCGGTGAGCGTAACGGCCGAAACGGTCCGCCAGCTGCGCGAGCGCACTGGCGCCGGCATGATGGAATGCAAGCGCGCGCTGGTTGAAGTCAGCGGCGATCTGGATGCCGCAGCCGAACTCATGCGCAAGCAGGGTCTGGCGAAGGCCGACAAGAAGGCTTCGCGTGTTGCCGCCGAAGGTGTGATCGCCATTGCGGTCAGCGCCGATGGGCACGCCGCAGTGATGGTCGAGATCAACAGCGAGACGGATTTCGTCGCGCGCGGTGACGACTTCACCGGCTTCGCGAAGGATGTCGCGGCCGTGGCCCTGGCTGCGAAGCCAGCCGACGTCGAGGCGCTGGGTGCGCAAAAGCTGGCCTCCGGCGAGACGGTCGATGAAAAGCGCCGCGCCCTGATCGCCAAGCTGGGCGAGAACCTCAGCCTGCGTCGCTTCGAGCGCATCGAGAGCACGGGCCTGCTGGGTACGTACCTGCATGGCACGCGCATCGGCACGCTGGTTGCGATCGAGGGTGGCGATGCCCAGCTCGCGAAGGATCTCGCCATGCATGTGGCGGCCAGCAATCCTCGCTACCTCACCTCGGCCGATGTGCCGGCGGAAGACGTGGCGAAGGAACGCGACATCCGCGTCGAGATGATGAAGAACGACGAGAAGAACAAGGGCAAGCCGGATGCCATCCTTGTGAAGATCGTCGAAGGCGGCCTCAACAAGTGGCTGGGCGAGATCACGCTGCTGGGTCAGCCGTTCATCAAGGACGACAAGCTCTCGATCGACAAGCTGCTCAAGGGCGCCAACGCCAGGATCCTGCGCTACGCGCGTCTCGAGGTCGGTGCCGGCATCGAGAAGAAGAAAGATGATTTCGTCGCTGAGGTGAAAGCGCAAGCTGAAGCCCAGAAGAAGAAGGACGACGAGAAGAAATAGTTTCAGGGTTTGCAAAGCCCCGCTTCGGCGGGGTTTTTTTTGAGAGGGAGCAAGGCATGAGCGAAGCCCGTTACAAGCGCATTCTGGTCAAGCTCTCTGGCGAGGCTTTGTTGGGCGAGGCTGACTATGGCATCGACCCGGTCGTGCTCAAGCGCGTCGCGGCGGAGCTGGTCGAGGTTTCTGCCATGGGCGTCGAGATCGCCGTGGTGCTGGGCGGCGGCAATATCTTCCGTGGCGCGGGCCTGGCGCGTTCGGGCATGGACCGGGTCACCGCCGACCAGATGGGCATGCTCGCCACGGTCATCAACTCGCTGGCCATGCAGGACGCCGTCGAGGCGCTCGGCGCCCATGCCCGCGTCATGTCCGCCATCCGCATCAACGAAGTCGCCGAAGATTTCGTCCGCCGCCGCGCCATCCGCCATCTGGAAAAGCGCCGGATCGTCATTTTTGCGGCCGGCATCGGCAAGCCGTACTTCACCACGGATACCGCAGCGAGCCTGCGTGCGGTCGAAATCGGCGCCGACCTGCTGCTGAAGGCAACCAAGGTCAACGGCGTCTATTCCGACGATCCGATGAAGAATCCGGCCGCCACGCGGTATGAAACACTCGGTTTCGACCGCGTGCTCGACGACCGTCTGGCGGTCATGGACGCCACCGCCATCGTGCTGTGCCGCGACAACCGCCTGCCGCTGCGCGTGTTCAACATGAACAACGCCGGCGACCTGCTCAGGGTTGTGCGCGGCGAGAATGTCGGTACGCTGGTTACCAACGATTAATTGCATCGGGACCAAAGCACATGCTCAATGACATCAAGGCAGACGCCAGCGCACGGATGCAGAAGTGCATCGTCAGCTTCCAGACCGATCTGAAGAAGCTGCGCACCGGCCGCGCGCACCCCAGCCTCATCGAAGGGTTGAAGGTGGATTTTTACGGCAGCGAGAGCCCGCTGAACCAGGTCGCGAACATCGCCGTCGAGGATGGCCGCACCCTCGTCGTTACTCCCTGGGACCGCACCATGGTGGGCGCCATCGAAAAGGCCATCCACAAATCCGAACTGCACCTGACGCCCAATACCGCCGGCACGGTGATCCGCATCCCATTGCCTGCGCTGACCGAAGAGCGCCGCCGCGACATCATGAAAGTGGTGAAGAACGACGCCGAGGGCGCGCGCGTCAGCGTGCGCAACGTCCGGCGCGACGCGCTGGCCGAGGTCAAGGAAGCGCTGAAGGAAAAGCTCATCACGCAGGATGACGAGCGGCGCGGCCAGGAAGAGATCCAGAAGCTTACCGACAAGGCCATTGCCGACATCGAACAGCTGCTCGCCGTCAAAGAAAAGGAAATCCTGACGGTTTGAAGCGTCGCTCGCTTCCTGCCGCGGATTTCAAGCCATGACGCTGCCGCGTCATATCGCGATCATCATGGACGGCAATGGCCGCTGGGCCAGCGGGCGCGGCCTGCCCCGTTATGCTGGACACAAGGAAGGCGTGGAGCCGGTGCGCATCTGCATCCGCGAGAGCATGCGGCGCCAGGTGCCTGCGCTCACGCTGTTTGCGTTCAGCAGCGAGAACTGGGGCCGTCCCAGTGAGGAAGTCGGCGCGCTGATGGGATTGTTCATCGAGGCGCTGGACGGCGAGATCGACGAGCTGCACGGCAACGGCGCGCGCCTGCGTTTCATCGGTGAGCGACAAAATTTTCCAGCGGGGCTGCAGTCCCGCATGCTCGCGGCGGAGACCCGCACCGCTGCAAATACCGCGCTGCAGCTGCAGATTGCGGTGGGTTACGGGGGGCGCTGGGATATCGTGAACGCCACGCGCCAGCTTGCCACCCGTTGCATCAGCGGCGCGCTGCGTCCGGCGGACATCACGCTGGAAAGCTTCGCGCAGTCCCTGCAGCTCGGCGACATCCCCGACCCGGACCTGTTCATCCGCACCGGTGGCGAGAAGCGCATCAGCAATTTCCTGCTGTGGAATCTGGCGTACACCGAATTGTATTTCTGCGACGAACTCTGGCCCGACTTCCGGGAACCCGGCTTCGAGGCAGCGCTGGAGTTCTACGCAGCCCGCCAGCGACGCTACGGCCTGACCGGTGCAGGGGCAGCCACTTGATCCGCCAGCGCGTGATTTCGGCCGCTTGCATTGCCGTGTTGTTGCTCGCGGCGCTGCTGCTGCTGCCCCCGGGCTGGTCCGCGGCCGCGCTGAGCCTGGTGCTCGTCGTGGGCGCGTGGGAATGGGCGGGCTTCGTGGCATTGCGCGGCTTCCTGCCGCGCGCTGCGTTCATGCTGGCAGTGGCCGCACTGTGCGCGCTGTGGTGGCAGCTCAGTGGCTCGGCGACGTTGCTGCGATCACTGTTGTGGTTTGCCTTGGTGTTCTGGAGCGTGGCGCTGGTCTGGGTATTCTGGCTGCCCCATCGCATCAACCGTACGCTGGTAGGCGTGGCCGGCGTGCTGGCGCTGTCGCTGGCGTGGCTCGCCCTGGTGCGCATGCGCGTCGGCTTTCCCCACGGCGAGCGGGCCGTGCTGTATGCGCTGCTGATCGTGTGGCTCGCGGACAGCGGCGCGTATTTCGCAGGGCGTGCCTTCGGCGGCAGGAAACTCGCGCCATCGGTTTCGCCCGGCAAGACGTGGGCGGGATTCTGGGGTGGCCTCGTCGCGTGCGGCCTGCTGGCGTTGGTGACGGCCACCACCCAGCATCTGCCGGTAGCGGGCCTGCTGGCCGTCACGCTGCTGATCGGTGTGTACTCCGTCGTCGGTGATCTCACCGAAAGCCTGTGCAAGCGCTTCGCGGGTCTGAAAGACAGCGGCACTCTCATCCCTGGACACGGTGGCATGCTTGATCGCTTCGACAGCCTGCTGGCCGCGGCACCGTTGCTGCTGCTGGGACTGGAACTGCTCCCGGGGCTGCAAGGGTGATCGGGGTTGCAGTGCTCGGCTCCACCGGCAGCGTCGGCGAGAGCACACTCGATGTGCTGCGCCGGCACCCGGACCGGTTTCACGTGGTGGCGCTGTCCGCGCAGCGCAATGTCGACCGGCTCGTCGCGCAATGCATGGAGTTTGCGCCGGCCTTTGCCGTAATCGCCGACGAGACCCTGGCAGCGTCATTGCAGCAGCGGCTGCAGCAGGCCGGCGTGCACGCCAAGGTGCTGGCGGGCGCCGCTGCCATGGAGCAGGTAGTGGCCTTGCGTGAGGTCGACTACGTGATGGCTGCCATTGTCGGCGCTGCGGGTCTGCGTTCGACGCTGGCCGCTGCAGTGGCCGGCAAGCGGCTGCTGATCGCCAACAAGGAGGCGCTGGTGATGGCCGGCCCGCTGGTGCTGGAAGCCGCCGCGCGCTCAGGCGCCACCATCATTCCCATCGACAGCGAGCACAACGCCATCTTCCAGTGCCTGCCCACGGGCACCCGACTGGGCGAGCCGCCCGTCGGGCTGCGCCGCATTCTGCTCACGGCTTCTGGTGGTCCGTTCAGGGACTGGTCAGCTGCAGCACTGCAGGATGCCACTCCCGAACAGGCCTGCGCGCATCCGATCTGGAACATGGGCCGCAAGATCTCCGTCGATTCGGCCACCCTGATGAACAAGGGGCTGGAACTGATCGAGGCGCACCTGCTGTTCGGGGTGCCGGTGGAACAGATCGAGGTCGTCATCCACAGACAAAGCGTCATCCATTCGCTGGTCGAGTATGTCGACGGCTCGGTGCTGGCACAGCTTGGCTCACCCGACATGCGCACGCCCATCGCACAGGCGTTGGCGTGGCCCGGCCGGCTGGCCTCCGGTGTACAATTTCTGGATCTGCTGCAGGTGGCGAGGCTGGATTTCGAGCCGCCTGACCTGCAACGGTTCCCGTGCCTGCGTCTCGCCATGGAGGCGGCGCGAGCGGGCGGAGAGATGCCCGCCGTGCTCAGCGCCGCCAATGAGGTGGCTGTAGCGGCCTTCCTGGACGGGCATTTGAACTTTGGCGGGATACCACGGGTCATTGGAGAGGTCATGAACAGCTGGGTGAGCCACGGCGGCAAGCCGGATCTGCAGTCGGTGCTCAGTGCTGACGCACGCGCACGCCTGCTGGCCAC
>JBDSGY010000119.1:0-4140 GCA_039918755.1 Steroidobacteraceae bacterium | reverse complement strand
GCAGCATGGCGATCGAATCGTTCGTGGGAATCATGGCGGTGATCGCGGCTACGCTGCTGGATCCAGGCGTGTTCTTTGCGATCAACGTCGGCGCGGGCGTGGTGGGCAAGGAGGCGGCCGATGCCGTGGCCACCATTTCCGGCTGGGGCTTCCCTGTCACAGTGGAGCAGATGCAGCAGCTCGCCAAGGACATGGGTGAAAGCACCCTCTTCGCCCGCACCGGCGGCGCGCCATCGCTGGCTGTCGGCATGGCCAGCATCTTCAGCACCGCGTTCGGCAAGGGCCTGATCGCGCTGTGGTACCACTTTGCCATCATGTTCGAAGCGATCTTCATCCTGACCACGGTGGACGCCGGCACACGCGTGGGCCGCTTCATGGTGCAGGATGCACTGGGCCAGATCTGGAAGCCGATGGGCCGTACCTCGTGGTATCCCTCGGTGCTGATCGCCTCGACGATCATCGTCGCCGGCTGGGGCTATTTCCTCTATGTGGGCGTCATCGATCCCAATGGCGGCATCAATATCCTCTGGCCACTGTTCGGCATCGCCAACCAGATGCTGGCGGCCATTGCGCTGACTGTGGCCTGCGGCATCCTCATCAAGTCTGGAAAGTTGCGCTACGTGTGGATCACCGCAATCCCGCTGGCTTGGATTGCGCTGGTTACTACTACCGCGGCCTATCAGAAAATCTTCAGCCCGGATGCGAAGCTTGGCTTCTTCGCTGCGGCCAACGCACTTTCTGACCAGTTGGCCGCCGGCACGCTGGCGCCGGATCGCGTTGCTGTGGCGCCGACGCTCATCTTCAACCAGCATCTGGACGGCTGGCTGACGATCATTTTTGCGATCCTGATGTGGATCGTGATCCTCGAGATGCTGCGGGTGAGCATGCGTCATTTGAAGGGCCTGCCGGTGCCAGCGAGTTCAGAAACGCCGTACGTGGCAACTCGACTCGATCCTTCTGCACCGCTGCCGCAGAGCCACTAGGCGCGAGTGAACCAGCCAGCCCGCAAGCCGCTGCGACAGTTCCTTTCATCAGGACTGTCGCTGCTGCGCGGCGTGACCGGCGACGACGCCTATGAGAAATACCTGGCGCATATGCAGAGCACGGCTTCGACCCAGCCGCTGCTGAGCGAGAAGGAATTCTTCCGCGCGCAGATGGAACAGAAGTGGAGCTGCGTCAGCGGCTGCTGCTGATCCTGGCGTTCTGCGGACAGGCGGCGATTGCCGCAAGTCCGCCCGCCCTCACCCAGCTGTCGCGGCTGGCGGGCGACGGGGCGAGGATCAGCGCCGCGGTGTGGGATCTGGACGCCGACCAGTCCGTGGTGCAGCTCGGTGCGACCGAACGGCTCATCCCCGCGTCGCTGAGCAAGATAACCATCGCCGCGGCGGCGCTCGAGACCTGGGCGCCTGACTTCAGTTTTGCGACGCAGCTGCGCGGCACGGCGCCGCCGCAGAACGGGACGCTGTCCGGCAACCTGATCCTCCGCGGCAGCGGCGATGCCACCTTCGACGAAACCACCCTGTGGGCACTGGCTGCACAGCTGCGCGGCGCCGGCATACGGCGCATCACCGGCGGCGTCCTGGTGGAGCGTGCACCCTTCGGTGAACTGCAATGCGACACCGTCGACCGCTGTGCCGGCCTGCGGCGCAGTGCCCGCGCGTACAACGCGGCGCCCAGTGCCATCGGCGTGAACTATGGCAGCTGGTGCATCGCCGTGCGTGCACCGGAAGCCACGGGCAATGCGCGTGTTGGCGGCTGCGCCACCGGTGAGTTGCCCATCCCGCTGAGCGGCACGGTGCGCGTGGGTCCGGGCGGTGCATTGCAGGTCGAGCGCAACACGGACGCTGCAGGCGATCGCATCGCCGTCAGCGGCAGCATCGCCGCGGGCACGGAAAAACAGGTACATCGCGCCATGTCTGATCCGGCCGCGGGCGCGGGCATCATCCTGCGGTCGATCCTGCGGCAGACCGGCGTGGCCGTGGACGGTGCCGTCGAAACGACGGCGCTGCCGGTTGCGCAGGCGAACCAGCTGCTGGCAAGCGTGGATGGCCTGCCAGTGCAGGAACAGATCGTCCGCATGATGCGCTACTCCAACAACTACATCGCCGACGTGCTGACCATGGGCGTCGCGCTGGCGCGCAGTGGCCGCGCCCCACGCTCGCTGGCAGACGCGTCGCAGGCCCTCGTTGAACTGGTGCGCAGCAGTGGCACGGGCGCAGACGCAGGGCCGGTGATCGAGAGCGGCAGCGGTCTCACCACCACCAACCGGATCTCGGCGCTGGACCTGGTCAACGTGCTGAAGCGGGAATACCGCGACCCGCGTCGCTTTCCTGCCTTCTATGGTTCGTTCGTCGTGCCAGGGGATGCGTCGTTCGCGTATCTGCGCAGTGGCAACAGCGACTGGCAGCAGCGCGTGGCGCTGAAGACCGGTTCGTTGACGGATCCGGTGTCCGTCAATGGCATCGCCGGCTACCTGCGCAAGAGGAACGGCGGCTGGATGGCCTTTGCCGTGATCGTCAATGGCAGCGGCAAGCTGCGGCAGATTCCACACGAGCAGGCGTTGCGCGCCGCGCGCAGCGATATCGAGGCCGTGCTGGCGCAGTATTGAGCGCGATCAAGCGCGGATCAGATCGGATCCGAAATAGTGTCGCAGTGCCTGCGGCACGATGATGGACCCGTCGGCCTGCTGGCCATTTTCAAGCACTGCCACCAGCGCGCGGCCCACTGCGACGCCGGAGCCATTCAAGGTGTGCAGCGGTTCGGGCTTGCCCGTGGCCGGATTGCGCCACCGGGCCTGCATGCGCCGCGCCTGGAAGGCCTCGAAGTTGCTGCAGGATGAAATTTCGCGATAACGCTGCTGGCCGGGCAACCACACTTCGATGTCATAGGTCTTGGAACTGCCGAAGCCGATATCGCCTGCGCACAGAGCCACCACGCGATAGGGCAGTTCCAGACGCTGCAGGATCGACTCCGCATGGGAAGTCAGTTCTTCGTGCGCGGCGCGCGACTGCCCCGGCTCCACGATCTGCACGATCTCGACCTTGTCGAACTGATGCTGGCGGATCATGCCGCGCGTGTCCTTGCCCGATGAGCCGGCCTCGGACCGGAAGCACGGCGTGTGCGCCACGAGCTTCAAGGGCAATTCCTTCGCTTCGAGGATCTGCTCGCGGACGAGGTTGGTGACCGGAACCTCCGCCGTGGGAATCAGGTAATAGTTCTGCTCGCTGCGCACGGCGAACAGGTCCTGCTCGAACTTCGGCAGGTTGCCGGTGCCGCGCAGCGAAGCCGGCGAAGCCATGTATGGCACGTAGACTTCGGTGTACCCATGCTCGCGCGTGTGCACGTCGAGCATGAACTGGCCGAGCGCGCGGTGCAGTCGCGCGACCTGATCGCGCAGCACCACGAAGCGCGCACCGGCGATACGGGCGCCGGCTTCGAAATCCATTCCGCCCAGCTTCTCGCCGAGCTCGACATGATCGCGCGGGGTGAAATCCAGACTGCGCGGCGTGCCCCAGCGGCGCAGCTCAACGTTTGCGGCTTCGTCCACGCCCTCCGGCACCGACTCCTGCAGCAGGTTCGGCAGGTGCAGCTGCAGGTTCTCCAGCTCCTGCTGCACGGCATTGATGGCGGCTTCCGATGCAATCAGCTCCTGTCCGAGCTTGTCACCCTGTGCCAGCAGTGGCGCAACGTCTTCGCCCTTGCCTTTTGCCATGCCGACCTTCTTGGCGATGGAATTGCGCTCTGCGCGCACGCGATCGGCCTCCACCTGTGCCGTCTTGCGACGCTCTTCCAGGGCGGTCAAGGCCTCGACATCGAGCTTGAATCCCCGCCGTGCCAGGTTGGCGGCCACATCGTGAGGAGCGCTGCGCAGCAATTTCGGATCGATCACGGGTCTTTCCTGTCGGTTTCGGTCTTGTTGTCGTGCGCGCGGCGCCGTTCCATCGCTTCGGCGATGCGAATCTCGAACCCGCGCTGCACGGGAAAATAATAACGCCGGTCTGGCATCTCATCGGGCAGATAGCGCTCGCCCGCCGCGTAAGCATCGGCTTCATTGTGCGCGTAGCGATAACCCTGGCCGTGACCCAGTTCGCGCATCAGCTTGGTAGGGGCATTGCGGAAGCGTGCCGGCACGTCGAGCGA
>JBDSGY010000118.1:0-4267 GCA_039918755.1 Steroidobacteraceae bacterium | reverse complement strand
CGGTGGTGAAAAGCAGCGTCATGATGAGTGTGCCAGCCATCTGGCCCGTGAGGCGTGCAGTGCCCTGCATGCCGCCGGCTGCACCGCTTCGACTTTGTGGAGCCGAGAGAAACATGCTCCGGTTGTTTGGCACCTGAAACAGGCCGAACCCCAGGCCGCAGAGCATGATGATCCGCGTCAGTGGCAGGAAGCTTCCGTGCAATGGCCAGATGGCGGCCGCTCCGAGTCCGACAGCCAGGCAGCCGCCACCCGCGGCGCATAGCCAGGCCGTGGAGAGGCGCGGCGCGAGACGGGCAGCAAGCGGGGCCGCGACAGCCACCGTGAGCGGCCAGGGCGTCATGTAGAGGCCGGTCTTCCAGACGGACTGTCCGACGTGCTGGAAGTGGAAAGGCAACGCAACCAGTGCGGCAGCCACGCCGGTAAAGCAAAGTACCGACGCCGCAACCGAGATCCGGAACGACCCTGCTCGGAACAGATCCAGAGGAATGAGAGGGGCCTCTTTGCCCCGCTCCCGCAGGACCAGGGCGATCAATGATCCACCTGCCGCGACGATGAGTGTTGCACCCCATGTCGGCGCGGAAGGTAGCAGCTCTGCTCCCATCACCAGCGAGGCAAAGGCGCCGGCATTCAACGCCACGCTGATCCGATCCAGCCGCCGGCCCGTGCCACTGACCTCGGGAATGGCGCGCCTGGTGAGCAGCACGAAAACGCCCAGCGGCAGGTTTATCGCAAACAGCCAGCGCCAGCCGACTCCTGCAACGATGGCCGCGCCAAGCGTCGGACCGGCCGCCGACGACAGCGCGACGGCCAGTGCATTCCAGCCGATGGCTGCTCCAAACTGGCCAGGCGGAACCGCCGCGCGCAGCAGTGCCACGCCTAGCGCCATGACGCCAGCTCCCCCGAATCCCTGCAGAAAGCGCGCAGCAACCAGCCACGGCAGCGACGGAGCAAATGCGCAGAGCACAGAGGCGGCAACGAACAGCGCGACGCCAGCCGTAAACACCTTGCGATAGCCGATGCTTTCACCCAGCGCGGCACAGGGCAGCAAGGCCATTACCAGGGATGTCTGGTAGGCAGTGATGATCCAGATGGACATCGCCGGGGTCACCTGCAGCGATTGGGCGATGGTCGGCAGCGCCACGTTTGCGATGGCAGCGTCCAGCACCACGAGCACCATCGCAGCGAGCACCGCCACTATCGCAACACAGCGCGAACCGCGCAGCCTGTGCTCGGCCTCTGCCGGGAGCGTGTTCACGGCGCACCCGTAGTCCAGTGGCCATTGCGCTGCACGTACCTGGTGACACGGTGCTCTTCCTTATCTTCCTTCTGCAGGTCGCGCTCGGTGAAGCGGAACAACAGCGCGGTCTGCGTCAGGCAGCGGGTGTCATGAATATCGCCGGGCAGATACAGCTGGACCTGTCCGGGACGCACGACCGTGGAGTTCCTCTTGACGAGCATCAGGCTGCCATCCGGGTTCTCGATACGCCCGTAGGTGCCCATCTCGATTTCTCCCTGTTGCACCGCATAGATGACCCAACTGCGGCCATGGTCATGGGGCGGGCGATACAGCCCTGCGTGCTCGGTGTGGGCAAGCAGCACGAACCCGTGCTGCGGATCGCGGTGCAACTGCCTGCTGGCGGGCGCATCCTTGTGCAGAACCGACAACCACTCTTCCGTCTCCGGCGCCTTCAGCAAATTCGCCAGGTGCCGCTGACAGGCATCGACCACTTCCGTGCTGAGCGGGCCCCATGCCGAGCTGATCGCGTCGACGGATGCTGCAAGCGTGTCGCTGGCCATATCTGTTCTCCAAGCTGCCTGGATGTGGTTCTCCGGCTTCTGCGACTGAAGATAGTCATTGAGCACCTGTAGCGGAAGGCGCATCATTTGCACTCAATAACTGCATGAGACGCTCTATATGGCCAGGCCAGACCTGAATCTGCTTTTCACTCTGGATGTGCTGCTTCAGGAGGTCAGCGTTGCGCGCGCTGCGCGAAGACTGAAGCTCAGTCCCTCGGCGATGAGTCGCTCACTCGCCCGGCTGCGCAAGGCAACGGGGGATCCGCTGCTGGTCAGAGCGGGTCGCGGTCTGGTTGCTTCGCCCCGGGCAATGGAACTTCGCGGTTCCGTCAGTCAACTCGTGCATGCAGCCGAATCAGCGCTGCGCCCCGCGGATCAGCTCGATCTCCAGCACCTGGAACGGACGTTCACGATTCGCGCCAGCGAAGGGTTTGTGGAGAATTTCGGGTCACGCCTGGTGGCCCGCGTTGCAAAGGAAGCCCCCGGCGTACGGCTGCACTTTCTCCACAAGCTGGACAAGACCAGCGGACCTCTGCGTGATGGTTCCGTCGATCTGGAAACCGGTGTGATCGACAAGGCCATTGGACCCGAGGTGCGTGCGCAGGCACTGTTTCGAGACCGCTATCTGGGCGTGGTTCGTCTGGGGCACCCACTGACCAAGGGCAGGATCACGCCCACCCGGTATGCCACCGCTGCGCATGTGCATGTATCGCGCCGGGACAATGAAAAGACCCATGTCGACGATGCGCTGGCAAAGGTCGGACTGAAACGGCAGATCGCCACCATCGTGGGTGGTTTCTCTGCAGCACTGGCGTTGGCCCGGGCGTCAGACCTCGTGGCGACTGTTCACGAACGTCACACGGGCAACCTGTTCGCGGGGATGCACACGTTCACGGTGCCGCTGCCCATTGAATCATTCACGGTGTCCCTGCTGTGGCATCCGCGGCTCGACGGAGATCCCGCTCATCGTTGGCTTCGCGGGTGCCTTCGAGCGGCCTGCGCTGTTTGAACAGGCAGGTGGCGATGGCAGCGTCCACGCTGTCGAGGCGTTCATGAAGGTCATTCCGCCGGAGCTGGGTTCCGTGTGGAGCACCGCCCCGAACTGATGGTTCAGGGTTCGCCGCGAGGATTCCAGTGGCAGGTTTATCCTGCGCGCTGCGCAATCCAGACCACAGCCATCAGGATTGCACAGGACATCGCGGCGACCCGCAGCAGGTGAAATCCGCGCCATCGACTCGCGTACAACAACGGCACCGCGCAGGCCATCGCCACAAGCTGCGCGCCTTCGACGCCCAGATTGAACCCCAGCACGATGTATCCCCGGGTCATCGGATCAAGCGAGGCGCCTGACAGTGTCTCGGAGAAAGCGAGGCCATGCACCAGGCCAAAGCCCGCCGCGATCTTCCATTCACTGCCGGCGAACAAGGGGCGGATGGCATGGACCGCCGCGAGCAGTACCGAGACGGCGATGGCACTCTCGACCAGTGCGCGCGGCAACTGGACCAGCTCATAGGCGCCGAGCAGCAGCGACAATGAGTGTCCGGCCGTGAATGCGAGGCTGATACTGAGAAACCGCCGCAGCGTGTAACGCCATCCCTGGAACAGCGACCAGTGCCGCGCAATGGGCCGCAGCGGCGATACGATCAACAAGCTCGCCAGAAACAACAGATGATCCACGCCGCCCAGTACATGGTGAAAGCCGAGGGTCAGGGCAGCCAGCAGCCCCCGCCACACACTGCCGGGAGCGAGCGTGACTTCGAAGGACGGTGTGACATCGCGCGAGAAGTCGTAGCGGATCACCCCGACCTCGACCGGCTTGTCGTTCACGATTCTGCCAGTGTGGAAGTCGCGGTCCAGGTAGACCAGCGCGAAGTGATTCGGAACCTGGTGAATCACTGCGTCGTAGTGCAGGGAAAGATGGTGTGGATCAAAGCCCGCCGCCGCAGGCACGATGATGCGGATCCTCAGTTCTTCATACTTACCCACATCCGGGTTCTGCGCCTGCCAGCGCGTGATGGACTGGATGACGTGCGGGACCGGGACGCCACTGGCGGCGCGCACGGCGAAATGCGCATCGAAATATTGCGCGAGGGCGGGACGCCGGGCTTCGGCAAGCAGATCCGCAGTGCGTGGCCAGGATTGCGGCAGCGCCAGCCGCAGTTCGGGTTCAGGAATGGCGATGTCGAAAACGGCGCTGTTCGCGCCGAGGGAGATCGAAATCTCGCTGTTCGGCATCGGGTGCGCCACGGTGGGCGCGGAAACGATTGCCAGCAACGCGGCGAGCAGGGGCGGCCATGCGCCGGCCGTGAGCCGCAGCACCGTTGCTACGGATTCCCGCCGTAGTCCGCGCTTCGATCACGCCACACGGAGTGCGGGTGGATGCCCGGTATCGTACGACCGGGCTGCATTGAAAATTCGATCCACACCGATGGGCCGTCGATGCGAGCGTAGTCGTTCTCTGCGTCCATGG
>JBDSGY010000117.1:0-4691 GCA_039918755.1 Steroidobacteraceae bacterium | reverse complement strand
GCGCCGAGATGCGTGCGGAGTCTCCTTCGCGCCATTCCACCTGCAGCAGGCGCTGTGGCTTCTGCTTCACCATTCTGGCAAGGCCGGCGCAGTCGGCATTGTGGATGGTCACGCCCCGGCCCAGTGTCAGATAGCCCCGGATTGGCTGCGGGCTCACTGGCGCGCAGCAGCGTGCCAGCGTGATGGGCAGGTCGCCCACGCCATCGATCTCGACCGGCGAGCGACTGCCGCCCTGAATGGCCTTGCGTGCGCGTGCAGGACGTTCGGGACGCGCAGGCAGCTCCGCTCGCGGAGCTGGCATCACCGGCTTCGGCGGCGCAGCCGGTGCAGGCGCCGCCGTGGCGTCGTCGATGCGTCGGAAATAGGCGCGCAGCTTCGACTTGCTGCGCGCGGATTTCAGGTAGCCGCCGGTGGCCGAGAGCCAGTCCCGACTTGGCGCCGGTTGCTTGCCGGTGATGATCTCGACCACATCGCCGCTCTGCAGCGCATGGGTCAGCGGCGCGATGCGGCCGTTGACCTTGGCGCCACGGCAGCGCTCGCCCAGATCGCTGTGCACGTGGAAGGCGAAATCCAGTGGTGTTCCGCCGGTGGGCAGGTCGACCACCTCGCCTTTGGGAGTCATCGCGTAGACGCGATCGTCGAACAGGCCACTGCTGAGCTGCGCCAGTTCGTCGCCAGTGGTGGATTGCCCATCACCCTGCAGCAGTTCGCGCACCTGCTGGATCTTCTCGTCATAACGACGGTCACCGCCGCCTTCCTTATAACGCCAGTGCGCAGCGATGCCGAGCTCGGCCTGGTCCTGCATTTCCCGCGTACGGATCTGCACTTCCAGTGGCCGGCCGTCAGGCCCGCTGACCGCCGTGTGGATGGACTGGTAGTTGTTGTCCTTGGGAGTCGCGATGTAGTCGTCGAACTCGCTGGGCAGGAACGGCCAAAGATTGTGCACCAGTCCCAGCGCGGCGTAACACTCGGCCACTGAACCTACGATGATGCGCACGGCGCGCACATCGAACATCTGCTCGAACGCGAGCTGCTTGCGCTGCATCTTCCGGTAAATGCTGTAGATGTGTTTGGGCCGGCCCGCAACCTCGGCGTTGACACCGGCGCGGGCAAGTTCGGCCGCCAGCACGCGCTTGACCCCCTCGATGTACTGCTCGCGGTCGCGGCGCTTCTCGCTCAGCGCCTGCGCGATCTGCTGGTACTCCGCTGCATGCAGCTCCTTGAAGGCGAGGTCCTCGAGCTCCCATTTGACCGACCAGATGCCGAGCCGGTTGGCGAGCGGTGCGTACAGTTCCTGGATTTCCAGGGCGATCTGCAGTCGCTTGGCGGGCGCTTCCTCGCGCACGTGCCGGGCGCGCACCAGCTGCTCGGCGAGGCGCGCGACGACCAGCCGCGGGTCACCCACCACGGCCAGCAACATCTTGCGCAGCGTTTCGGCCTGACCCCCGGCCAGCGACCGGCCTTCCGACCATTGCGCATCGAGATTGAAATCGCCCAGCCGGCCTAGATTGTCCGCCAACTGCAGTGCCTGCGTGCCCAGCTGCGACCGCTGGGCGCCGGTGAGTGTCGGTGGATCGGCATCCAGCTGGCGTGCGGCATGCAGGATCGCAGCGGTGGCCAGCGGCGCTTCGCCTGTCAGCTGCTGCACCACTTCGCCCACTTCCTGCGCCCGTGGCAGCACGGCTGCCGAGTAACCTGCCGCTGCCAGCACCGCAAGCGCCGAGCCCAATGGACTGTCAGGCGCAGCAGCCTGCGATGTCGATGTAGGGATCACCCGCAGCACGCTATCATATTCACATGCCACGTTATGCCAGCCGCTCCTGGAGATCCTATGACCCTGGTGCCGTTGTCAGTGACGCCACGGCGCCTGCGGCATTTGCATATCCAAGGCGCGTGCTCGGGCTTGATCCCGGTTCGCTGCGCACCGGGTTCGGCGTGATCGACTGCAAGGCTGCAGGTGACACCCATGTCGCCAGTGGCTGCATGCGCGCCACCGGTTCCGACCTCGCGGTGCGGCTGCGACAGATCCATGAGCAGGTGCTGGCCGTCGTAGTCCAGTACCGGCCTGATGAGATCGCCATCGAGAGCGTCTTCATGCATCGCAATCCCGACAGCGCGCTGAAGCTCGGCCAGGCCCGCGGTGCCGCGCTGGTCGCGGCGGTGGTGCACGGCGCGGCCGTTTACGAATACGCGCCCCGCGCCATCAAGCTGGCCGTGGTGGGGACCGGCGCCGCCGACAAGGCACAGGTCTCGCACATGGTGCAGGTGCTGCTCACCATCGCGGCTCCCGCCACCGCCGATATCTCCGACGCATTGGCCATTGCGCTGTGCCATGCACAGACGCGGCGTGCGGCCAGTCGGCTTGCAGCGATGGGCAACCGGTGATCGGATCGCTGACCGGCATGCTGGTCGAGAAGGATCCGCAGCGGCTGCTGATCGAAGTGCAGGGCGTGGGGTTCGAAGTGGAGACTCCGATGTCCACTTTCCTCGCACTGCCGGCGGTTGGCAAGAACCTGCGCCTGCGCATACACCAGGTGCTGCGCGAGGATGCATCGCTGCTCTTCGGTTTTGCTTCGGAAGACGAGCGCGCGCTGTTCCGCGCACTGCTGAAAGTGAACGGCGTCGGCCCGCGCATGGCGCTGGCCATTCTGTCCGGCGTAAGCGCCGACGCGTTCCAGCAGGCTGTCGCAGGCGACGACCTCGCCAGTCTTACGCGCATTCCAGGTGTGGGCCGCAAGACCGCCGAGCGCCTGCTGATAGAAATGCGGGATTACTTCAAGGCACTGCCCATCTCCAAGGGTGGCCTGGCCGAAGCCCCCACCCCGCGCGGCGAAGCGTTGCATGCGCTGCAGGCGCTGGGCTACAAACCACAGGAAGCACAGCGCATGCTCGACTCGGCCACCAGCACCGATGGCACCACCGAAGATCTCATCCGTGCAGCGCTGCAGGGCGTGGCGCCGAAGCAGGGACGCCCATGACCGCGGAGCGGCTGGTGAACGCCGGCGCGTCGCGCGAAGACGAGACTCTGGACCGGGCCATCAGGCCAAAGCGGCTTGCCGAATACATCGGCCAGCCCGGGGTAAAGGCGCAGCTCGGACTGTTCATCGAGGCAGCGACAGCGCGCGCCGAGGCACTGGATCACGTGCTGATATTCGGCCCACCGGGACTGGGCAAGACCACACTCGCGCAGATCATCGCCACGGAACTGGGTGTCGGATTGCGGCATACCTCGGGCCCCGTGCTCGAACGCCCGGGTGACCTGGCGGCACTGCTGACCAACCTGCAGGCGCGCGACGTGCTTTTCATCGACGAGATCCACCGCCTGAGTCCCGTGGTGGAAGAGGTGCTGTATCCGGCGATGGAGGACTATCAGCTCGACATCATGATTGGCGACGGCCCAGCCGCACGCTCGATCAAGCTCAATCTGCCGCCGTTCACGCTGGTTGGCGCCACCACCCGCGCCGGTTTGCTCACCGCCCCGCTGCGCGATCGCTTTGGCATCGTGCAGCGGCTGGACTTCTACTCCGACGGAGAACTGGCGCAGATCGTTGCGCGGTCTGCATCGATTCTAGGTGTGACCACGTCAGATGAAGGAGCAATCCGCATTGCAAGGCGCTCGCGCGGCACGGCGCGCATCGCCAATCGCCTGTTGCGCCGCGTGCGGGATTTCGCGCAGGTGCGTGGCAATGGCACCATCGACGCCGGCATTGCCGATGGTGCGCTGGACCTGCTCGACGTGGATCCGCAGGGCATGGATGCGCTCGACCGGCGGTTGCTGGCTACCATCATCGAGAAATTCGACGGCGGCCCGGTGGGCATCGAGAGTCTGGCGGCTGCCATCGGCGAAGAGCGCGGCACGCTCGAGGACGTGGTCGAACCTTTCCTGATCCAGCGTGGTCTGCTGATGCGCACCGCACGCGGCCGCATGGCCACGCGGCAGGCCTATCTGCACATGGGCCTGACGGTGCCTGATCGCATCGGCGCGGCGCTGCCGTTGTTCGAGGATCCGCGGTGAGTGAATTCAGCTGGCCGATCCGTGTCTACTACGAGGACACGGATGCAGGCGGCGTGGTCTACCATACCGGCTACATCAGGTTCTTCGAGCGCGGCCGCACCGAGTGGCTGCGCGCACTGGGCTATTCTCAGGCGCGACTCGTGGAGGAAGATGGCGTGATGTTTTCCGTCGTGAATCTGGAAGTCCACTATCGCAAGCCAGCCCGGCTCGACGATCTGCTGCAGGTCGTGACACGCGTGCGCTCCGGCGGAGGCGCGTCCGTGCAGTTCGAGCAGGAAATACTGCGTGATGGCGACGCGCTGGCCAGAGGCAATGTGCTGGTGGCCTGCGTCGACGCGCAGAGCTTCAGGCCACGCCGCCTGCCGGCGGAATTGCGTACAAGGATCCCTGATGCCAGCTGAACAACTTTCCATCCTGAAGCTTGTTGCCGATGCCAGCTTGGTGGTGCAGCTGGTGCTGGCGGTGCTGCTGGCAGCTTCGATCGGCTCCTGGTCCATCATTCTCGGCAAACGTGCAGTGCTGTCGAAGGCGAGCTCCGAGGCCGATCGATTCGAGGCCAGCTTCTGGTCTGGTGGCGACCTCGGATCGCTGTACCGCTCGCTGGAAGCCAAGGGCGGCGCCACCGGCATGAGCAGCATCTTCGAGCTGGGCTTTCGCGAGTTCGCGCGGCTGCGGC
>JBDSGY010000116.1:0-7882 GCA_039918755.1 Steroidobacteraceae bacterium | reverse complement strand
TCACGCCGCTGGTCGGCTGCGATGCTTTCGGCCACCGACCCGGACCGCGACCTGGCGGCATTGTTGCCGCCGCTGGTCAGTGCCAATGCCAGTTTTCCCGTTGCACCCGCCGTGGCGGCCGCACTGGATCTGCCAGCGGGTGTGCGAGTTTGCGCTGGTGGCGGTGACAACATGATGGCCGCGATCGGCACGGGCAATGTCGCACCCGGTGTGCTGACCATGAGCCTGGGAACTTCAGGAACCCTGTTTACCTGTGCCGATCGACCGGTCATCGACGACCGGGCCGGCTGGGCCGCGTTCTGCTCATCGACCGGCGCATGGCTGCCGCTGATCTGCACGATGAACTGCACCGTTGCCACGGATAACGTGGCGCGTGCGTTCGGCTTCGAGAGCCGCGACGGGGATGCGCTGCTCCTGGGTACACGCCCTGGCGCCGATGGCCTGGGCATGCTGCCGTTCTTCAATGGTGAACGCACGCCAGATCTGCCACGGGCGCGGGCAAGCTTCCATGGCCTCGATTTCGAAAACTTTACGCGGGCGAATGCGTACCGAGCCGCAATGGAGGGCGCGACGTATGCGCTCTTCAACGGGTTTGAATCCCTGCGCACCGCGGGTCTCGAATTCACGTCGATCCGCCTCACCGGTGGGGGCAGCCGCAGCGCCGCCTGGCGGCAGATGGTGGCGGATGTGTTCGAGTTGCCCGTGGATGTGCCGGCAGAACAGGAAGGCGCTGCGTTCGGCGCCGCGCTGCAGGCGTTGTGGGCCTGCACCACGCCTGGCACGCAGGCCGAGCTTGAGGCATTGGCGCGCGAACATGTGCAGCTGGCTGAAGGCTTGGGCGCTCGACCCGATCCTGCTGCGGGCGCGGCATATCGCAGGTCCTATGAACGCTTCCAGCATCAACTGCGGATCGAAATCGACCGCCCGAATCCTTACCAGTCCATCTGACACCAGGAACCAGACACCATGGGCACTTCCTTCATTGGCCAGCGCGAATACTTTCCCGGCATCGGGTGCATTCCCTTCGAAGGGCCGGCATCGGACAACCCACTGGCATTCAAGGTCTACGAGGCAGGACGCAGGATTGGCGGCAAGACCATGGCCGAACATCTGCGCTTCGCCGTGTGCTACTGGCATACGTTCACCAACGCGGGTCACGACCCCTTCGGTCCAGGTACTCGCCGCTTTCCCTGGGAGGCCGGATCGCCGATGGCCACAGCCGAAGGCAGGGTCGACGCCGCGTTCGAGTTCTTCACCAAGCTGGGCGTGCCGTATTACTGCTTTCACGATATCGATCTGGCACCCGACGCCGAGGCTGTGGGTCAGTACGAAAAGAACTTGAGGCACATGGTGGCGCTGGCTCGCGAGCGCCAGGAGGCAACCGGCGTGAAGCTGCTATGGGGCACGGCCAACCTGTTCTCCCATCCTCGTTACATGAATGGCGCGGCAACCAACCCGGACTTCAATGTCGTCGCCAGGGCGGCAGTGCAGGTGAAGGCTGCGATCGAGGCAACCGTGGAATTGGGTGGAGAGCACTACGTGTTCTGGGGCGGACGCGAGGGATACGCTTCGCTGGTCAACACCGACATGAAGCGCGAGCTGGCGCACATGGGCCGATTCCTGTCCATGGCACGCGACTATGCCCGCAGCATCGGCTTCAAGGGCAGCTTCTTCATCGAGCCCAAGCCAATGGAGCCCATGAAGCACCAGTACGATTTCGACAGCGCGACGGTGGTGGGCTTCCTGCGAGAACATGGACTGCAGCACGATTTCAAGCTCAACGTCGAGGCGAACCACGCAACGTTGTCGGGCCATACCTTTGAGCACGACCTGCAGGTCGCCTCCGATCATGGTCTGCTCGGCAGCATCGACGCCAACCGCGGCAATGCCCAGAACGGCTGGGACACCGACCAGTTTCCCGTTGACCTCTACGACACCATTGGCGCGATGATGGTGGTGTTGCGGCAGGGCGGCCTTGTCGGCGGACTGAATTTCGACGCCAAACCACGTCGCGAATCCACCGACATGCAGGACCTGTTCATCGCGCATGTCGGTGGAATGGATTCGTTTGCGCGTGGCCTCGAGGTCGCCCACGCGTTGCTGAACGGCTCTCCCTGGGAGAAGTGGCGACAGGAGCGCTACGCCAGCTTTGATGACGGTCCGGGCCGGCACTTCGCTGAAGGCCGGATGCAGCTTGCTGACCTTGTGGCGCATGCGGCTGGCAACGGTGAACCGCGCCAGATCAGCGGTCGCCAGGAGCAATACGAGAACCTGCTGAATCAGTACCTGCTGGCGCGGTAAATCACTGCGCCGGAAGGGTCATCGGGGTGGATCGCGCTCCACGTATTCGAAGAACTCGAAGTCTGCTGGCTGGCGCCTGCCGCTGATGTCGTGGCAGGCCATTCCCACGAATGCACCCGTGAAACTCTTGGTGTAGCCCCGCCCGGCCTCATCCGAGATCAGCGAGTAATCGAGTTCATCTGCACAGAACTGCCAGTTCTGGCCGTCCAGCGACCAGGAGAAGCGCAGTTTTGCGAAATCCACCTCGGCGCGCAGCCAGATCGCCGTGTCCCGCGGCAGCGGAATATGCAGGGCAGATGGGGAAGGGAAGGCCAGGTTGAATCTTTCCTCACCCAGGCAGCTGATGATCGCCAGGTGCTTTGCGCCTGATTCATCGCAGGTGACGTTCAGGTAATGGAACTTTTGTGCGTTGTAGTAGCAGATGAGCCCGGCGCACTGCTGCAGCGTGTCGGGCTCGAACTCCACGCGAGTGGTCGCGGTGAATCGAAATGCCTGCTGGCGGCGTGCGACCAGCGCCTGCCTGAACCACGACCCGAACGACTCCGCGCCCAGCAGTCGCAGGTACCCGGGTCGCGCCAGGAGTGAGAACAGGCTTTCGTCCCAGGGATGGCGCAGCCACTGGAAATCAATGGGCAGGTGCGGCGTGTTGAAGCGCGCCAGCGCGGGTGATGCAGGCCAGGGATGCGCCGGCAGGTCGGGCGCCGGCGTCTGCACATCCGGGGTGTTGCTGTCATTCGCCAGCCTGAGCCAGTCGTCCTGGGTCCAGTACGCTTTCTGGATGGCCGTTTCACGTCCGAGTGGGCAACGCTGCTGATCCGAATCCGAATGCAGCGAGAGGGGGCGACCGCAGAGATGGACGATGTAGATTTCGCCGTTCTGTGTCTCGACCCAGTCGCCATGGCCGGCGCGCTGCAGCGGCAGCGTCGGAGAATCCTTCGACGTGACGATGTGCTTGATCGGGTCCACTTCGTAGGGGCCGTCGAGATGGCGAGATCGAGCCATCGTCACGGCGTGGGTATAGCCGGTGCCGCCCTCGGCGGTGAGCAGGTAGTAGTAACCATTGCGCCGGTAGATATGCGGGCCTTCCGTGACGCGCAGGTCGGTGCCGCGGAAAATGTTGCGCACCGGCCCTACCAGTCGCCGCGCTGCGTGGTCGTACTGTTGCAGCAGGATGCCATTGAAGGGATGCCGCCCCGGGCGGTAATCCCATTCCATGTTGACCAGCCACCTGCGGCCGTCGTCATGGAACAGGGAGGCATCGAAACCACTGCTGTTCAGGTACACCGGATCGGACCACTCGCCATCCACGGTGGCGCAGGTGGTGAGGTAGTTGTGCATGTCCTTGAAGCTGCCTTCATGGCGCTTCACGTCCGTGTACACCAGCCAGAACAGCCCATCGTCGTAGGTCAGGCAGGGCGCCCAGATTCCGCCTGAGTCCGGATTGCCGCGCATGTCGAGCAGTGCCGCGCGATTCAGGGGACGCGCAATCAGGCGCCAGTTCACCAGATCGCGCGAATGATGGATCTGGACGCCCGGGTACCATTCGAAGGTCGAGGTGGCGATGTAGTAGTCATCGCCCACGCGAACAATGGACGGGTCCGGATTGAACCCGGGCAGGATGGGGTTGGTGATCATCCGCGTCACGAGGCGGCTCCAGCGACGGTCCGATTCTGCCAGCCGCGCGTCAGACGATAGAACTGCAGGCAGACGAGAACCAACAGGGCGGAAAGTATCGAACTGCCGGCAAAGGCCAGCATGATGCCGGAGAGTGCGCGTTCACTCTGCGCCACATTGGGCTGGTATCCGAACCAGGCCAGCAGATGCCCCACGAAGAATCCGCCCAGCGCATTGCCGAGCTTGAGCACGAACAGGTGACCGCCACAGAACATGGCCATGGCTCCCTTGCCCATCGTCCGCAAACCGTAGTCGACGGTATCCGGCACCGTGGAGAACAGCATGGGAATGAACATCATGTGGAAAAAATTTGCGGTCATGATGATGAGCAGTGCGCCCAGCACCGCATCGCGTGGAATCAGGAACAGCAGCACGTTCATCACGATCATGCCGACCATCGCAACGCGCATCACCGACACCTTGCAGCGCTTGCGACCCAGGAAATTGGCGAACACGGCACCGCCCACTCCGGCAAGCATCGTCATGCTCAGGAATGCGGACAGGCGCGAGGAAGAGCTGCCCATGAACCAGGCCAGCCAGGCTGGCATGTGATCGGTGATCAGGTAGTAATTCACGAAGTACGGCTTGGTCGCGCCCTGCATGGCACCGCGCGTCATCACGATGAGAGTCGCCAGGGCGATCACCAGCCATTGCGAATTGCGAAGCATGGCGCCGAGATCCTCGAACGCGTTGCGCTTTGGCTCGTTCGGATCGGGCTGGACATGCTCCTTCGTGAGACGGAAACACACCAGGAAACAAGCCACCGCGATGATGGCCATGACCGTCATCGCGAACGGGAAGCCAAGCCGATAGGCTTCCGGCGAGTCGCCGCCCCCCAGCAGCTTCGCCAGCGGAAATATCGAACTGGTGACCAGGAAGCCGCCCACCATCGCCATCGCGAATCGCCAGGTCTGCAGGTTGCCTCGTTCTTCGCTGTCGCCGGTCATCACGCCGCCCAGCGCCGAATATGGCACGTTGACCGCGGTATAAGCCGTCATCAGCAGCGCGTAGCTGATGTAGGCGTACACGAGCTTAGTGCCCAGGTCCGCATTGGGTGTGAAGAACGCCGCTACGGCCAGCGCACCGTAGGGGACGGCAACCCACAGCATCCAGGGGCGGTAGCGACCATGCTTCGAACGGGTGCGGTCGGCGATGGCTCCCATTGCCGGATCAGTGATCGCATCAAAAACGCGCACGACCAGCAGCAGTGTGCCGGCCGCGGCGGCCTCGATGCCATAAACATCCGTGTAGAAGTACAACAGGATGTTGATGACCGCCTGGTAGACGATATTGCTGGCGGTGTCGCCCAGGCCGAAGCCGAATTTTTCCGTGCGCGTCAGGTTCTGTTTTGTCATGGCGCTCCCCGTCGATCGCACAGCAGCTTACGACCCCAGCAATGTTACCGCAAACAATTGCTTTGCCAGTGCGGCAATTCGCCGGCCGGCCGAAGCGGCGGACTCGTCGGATCTAGTGCGATTCGCGTGTTACGGCGTCGCCGCTGCCACCCACCAGGAAATCCAGGTCAGCGCCCAGGTGTGCCTGCTGCACATGCTCCACGTACAGCTTGACCCAGCCACGCGCAGGAACGGAGGGCGCCTGCCACGCGGCTTTTCGACGCGCCAGTTCTTCGGCGGAAACGTCCAGGTGCAATCGTCGTGCTGGCACATCCAGTTCGATGAAGTCGCCTTCGTGCACCAGTGCCAGTGGTCCGCCGGCTGCGGCCTCGGGTGAAACATGCAGCACCACGGTGCCGTACGCCGTACCGCTCATGCGGGCGTCGGAGATGCGTACCAGGTCGGTGATGCCGCGGCGCAGGAGCTTGGGCGGCAGCGGCATGTTGCCAACCTCGGCCATGCCGGGGTAGCCACGTGGGCCGCAGCCCTTCAACACCATCACGCAGTTCTCGTCGATGTCGAGGCTCTCGTCGTCGATGCGCTGCTTGAGATCCTCGATGCTTTCGAACACCACCGCGCGGCCCCTGTGCTTCAACAATTGCGGCGAGGCCGCCGAGGGCTTGATGACTGCGCCGTCCGGCGCCAGGTTGCCGTGCAGCACTGCAATTCCTGCACTGGCCTTGAAAGGCTCTGCCAATGGCCGTATCACCTCTCGATTCCAGCAGGGAGCATCGGCGATGTTTTCACCTACAGTGCGGCCATTGACGGTCATCGCGTCGAGTTCCAGGTGCGGAGCAATCTCGCGCAGCACCGCCGGCAGTCCGCCGGCGTAGTAGAAATCCTCCATCAGGTACTGGCCGGATGGCTTCAGGTTGACCAGGCAGGGCAGGTTTGAGCCTATGCGGTCCCAGTCGTCAAGCGTGAGCTTTACACCGAGCCGCCCCGCGATCGCTATCAGGTGGATGACGGCATTGGTCGAGCCACCAATTGCCGCGTTGGCACGGATGGCATTGGCAAAGGCCGATTGCGTGAGGATCTTCGACATCCTCATATCTTCACGCACCATCTCGACGATGCGTCGACCGGAAAGATGTGCCAGTCGCATGCGACGCGAATCCACCGCGGGAATTGCGGCGTTTTCAGGCAGTGAGATGCCCAACGCCTCGACCAGGCTTGCCATGGTCGAAGCAGTGCCCATCGTCATGCAGCTGCCACGCGAGCGCTGCATGCAGGCTTCGGCCTCGGTGAACTCGGCTTGGCTCAGCGTGCCGGCACGCACCATTTCCGACATTTCGATGACGCCGGTGCCCGAGCCCACCGGCTTGCCGCGCCAGTTGCCCGAGAGCGAGGGGCCGCCGGACACGCCGATTGTCGGCAGGTCCACACTCGCTGCGCCCATCAGCAGCGATGGCGTCGTCTTGTCGCAACCCATGAGCAGCACGACCCCATCGAGCGGATTGGCGCGGATCGACTCCTCGACATCCATGCTGGCCAGATTGCGGAACAACATGGCGGTAGGCCGCATCTGTGTTTCGCCCAGTGACATTACCGGAAATTCCAGCGGGAACCCGCCAGCCTCGTAGACGCCATGCTTCACATGCTCTGCGAGCTCACGGAACGAGCTGTTGCAGGGCGTCAGTTCGGACCACGTGTTGCAGATGCCGATGACGGGTCGGCCGTCGAACAGGTCGTGTGGTGTTCCAAGGCCCTTGAGCCAGCTGCGGTAATAGAATCCCTGCTTGCCGTCGAGTCCGAACCAGTCTCGACTGCGCGGGGGGCGCTTGAAAGAATCGCTCATGGGTAGTCTGGCTTCCTTGGGATATGCTCGGGCTGCGAAAATTACAATAAACCAGAATCGATTTCAGCAAGCATGAAATCAGCACATCGGGAAGAGATGACTGCATGGCGAGGGATCCAGAGGCTGCAAACCGCAATGACCGGCATCTGAAAGATGCGGGTGTCTATCCTTCGTTGTCCGGTAAGCGCGTGTTTGAGTTGATCGCAGGTGAAGCATGAAAGTCTGGATCCTTGTTGCGTGTCTCCTGGGCCCGCTTCTCGGCGCTGCGCGCGCGGCCGACCACGTCGACATCACCTGGATGTCGATCACCAACCTCCACCTGGACTTCGGCACGACCGCCATTGTCGCCGATGGTTACATCAGCCGCCTGCCGCAGGATCTGTTCTACGGTGGAGGGGGCGGGCTTGCGAGTACGCGGCGCGCCATGCGGCCTGATGCCGCTGCAGTGCGCGAGGTGTTCGAAGCCATCGGCGGGCGGCGCGCGGTCAATCTGCTGATTACCGGCCACAGTCATTTCGATCATTCCTTCGACACGCCAGTGTGGGCCAAATTGTCGCGCGCGCCGATCATCGGCTCCACAACCACGTGCCTGCAGGCCCAGGCAGCGAAGATCCCGGCGCGTCGCTGCCGCACGATCTTCGGTGGCGAACGCATCCCGCTGGCAGATGGGGTGGCGATGTATGTCGTGCGCTGGAATCACAGCGGCGATCCGGCG
>JBDSGY010000115.1:0-2567 GCA_039918755.1 Steroidobacteraceae bacterium | reverse complement strand
CCACGCCGCTGGTGTGCATACCGACGACCTCGGGCACGGGCAGCGAGGTCTCGCCGATTGCGATCGTGCAGGACTCCGCCGATGGATTGAAGAAAGGCGTCATCAGTCCGCACCTCGTGCCGGATGCAGCGTTTGTGGATCCCGTGCTCACGATCGGCATGCCGAAGGCAGTCACGGCCTCAACGGGCATGGATGCGCTGACGCATTGCATCGAAGCCTATGCCAACCGGCAGGCACATCCGCTGGTCGATGCCTGGGCGCTGGAAGGAATCCGGCGCATCGCGCGCAGCCTGCCCGCAGCCTATCGGGACGGCACCGATATCGAGGCCCGCGCCGACGTCGCGCTCGGAAGCCTGTATGGCGGCCTGTGCCTCGGGCCCGTCAACACGGCGGCGGTGCATGCACTGGCCTATCCGCTGGGCAGTGATTTCGGCGTGGCGCATGGCACCTCCAATGCCGTCCTGCTGCCGCATGTGCTGGAATTCAACCTGCCGGCTGCCCCGCAGCGATATGCCGACATCGGCGTCGCCATGGGCGTGGCCACCGACGGTGCAGTGGAGGATGTCGCGCAGCGAGGCGTCGAATTCATCCGCGAGCTGAATCGCGGATGCGGCATTCCGGCGCGCATCTTCGAGCTTGGCGTGCCGGAATCTGCCATCGACCGCCTGGCTGAATCTGCCCTCACCGTGCAGCGGCTGCTGCAGCAGAACCCGCGTGTGGTCACCCTGCAGGACGCGCGCGATATCTATCGGCGCGCCCACTGAATGCGGCGACCCGTGTACCTTTGTTCCATGCAACAGGAGGCAGCGCGCAGACGGCCGGGCTGGTGGCTGAAAATGCTGCTGCCACTGCTGGCCACTGCAGCTTCAGCCGCCGTGCCTGCACCGTTGCGCGTGCAGGGCAATATCACGACCATCGAACTGGCGCCGGTGCTGCTGGCCGGGCAATGGCATGCAGCACCGGTAGCGATCAGCAATGGCGGCGTGCCCGACCTGGCAAGGGCAGGGGGCGCGGAGCTTGCCACCAATGCGGAGACGCAGGCCCTGCGGGCTTCGCTCACCAATCCGGACCTGCGCATCATCATGACCGTGTCCGAGGGGCTGTATCGCATCGTGGCGCGCCGTTCCGCAGGTATCAACAGCCTGGCTGATCTGAAAGGCAAGCGCATTGCCACCATTGCAATCACCTCGTCGGGCTATTTCCTGCACCGGATGCTGCGCACGGTCGGCCTCGATTACGATGATGTCGTGGTCATGCCGCTGGACATCGCCGGCGCGGAAGATGCCATCGCCAGTGGCAAGATCGATGCCGTCACGATCTGGGAGCCGATGATCGACAACATCGCGCGGCGCCTGGGCAGCGATGCGATCGAGTTCAATGGCAAGGGAATCTACCGCGAGATCTTCAACCTCAATACCACGGCTGCGCAGCTGGCGGATCCGGTGCAGCGCGCGCGCATCGTCGAATTCGTGCGCTCGGTGCTGAAGGCCACCCGCGATCTGCAAGTCGATCCGCGCGCAGCGTGGACGGCCGTGGCGAAGTCTGCCGGCTACGATGAAGCAACGGTGGCACGCGCCTGGCACCACCATCGTTATCCCGGCGCCCTTGTTCCCGACCTGCTCGATGTCATGGAAGACGAGGAAAGATATCTCGCCCGCGGCGTGCAGCCGCAGCGCGCACCGCGTTCCCGCGCCGAGCTCGCGAAGCTGATCGATGCCAGTGTGCTGGCAGAAGCCCTGGCCGGGCACCCGGAACTGCGTGTGTCCCTGCCTTCCGACGAAGCCGTGAAGCTGCAGGCAGAAGCGCTGCGCGTGGCAAGGTTGTCCGCCAGCGTGCGGCATGCCACGGCCGTGCGCTCGGTAAAGCGCCTGCAGAACGCGCTGAACCACTATCGTGAAGCGGGGCAGTGGCAGGAGGCCGCGGCACTGTTCACCCGCGACGCGTCGGCACAGGTCGGCGCGCTCGAGGTCGCGGGCCGCGCGCAGATCGCCGCCATGCTGCGGTCGCAGGCGCTGGCGGGAACAGGTCGCAAGTCGCTGGGCGAGGGTGACCTCAACTCGCACATGGCTTTCAGTCCCGTGGTGACCGTGGATCCGGATGGCCGCGTCGCGCGTGGCCGCTGGCATGAGCTGTCGATGACTGGCCATTTCGGCATCAATGCGGACTGGGCGGACGGCATCTACGAGAACGAGTACGTGGAGGAGGGCGGTATCTGGAAGATCCGCCGCCTGCAATACTTCCCATCCTTCGTGGGCCCCTACACTCCCGGCTGGCGCAACGCGGACCAGAGCGACAAGGTCACGATCGTGCCTTTCCACTATTCGCCGGACCGCGCCGGCACACCGATTCCGCAGAGCCCGCCACTGACGGCGGCTGACCGATCGCCACGCGATGCGGCCGGCCAGCGGACCCGCATCGCGCAGCTCGCGGCGCAACTCGCGTGCCTGCAGGCGGAATCGAAGATACGCAGCCTGCAGAACGCGTACGGCTTCTACATGGACCGGCGCATGTGGGATGACATTGCCGACCTCTTTGCCCACGATGGCACCTTCGAGCCCGGCCAGCGC
>JBDSGY010000114.1:0-2942 GCA_039918755.1 Steroidobacteraceae bacterium | reverse complement strand
TTGCCGGCTGCTTCACCATCGCCACCACCGGATTCTCTTCCGCACTGCTGCTCACGGCTGCCGTGACGATGGCCGGCTTCGGCATCATCGGTTGCCAGGGAGTGCTCAATGCCTCGGCGGGCCTGATCTATCCCGTGTCGTGCCGACCTACCGGAGTGGGCGCCGCGCTTGGAATTGGCCGCATTGGCTCACTGAGCGGACCGCTCGTTGGCAGCTATGTGATGGCGCAGCACATGCCGATCCAGCAGATGTTCTTCGTGCCGATGCTGCCGCTGACGCTGGCGGTGCTGGCAACTGCCGTCCTGCTGGTGCGCCGTGTCGACATCCGCAGTGAAGTGCAGAGCGCCGGTCACTGACCCCAGGCGCCCGCGCGCGCTTCAACGCATCAGCTTGCCGGCCATGCCGAGGATGTCGTCCAGCGGATTGCCATTGCCGTTCGCGTCGAGCATGCCGGCAAGTCCCCCTTGTGGTGACGAACCCTGACCGCCGCCGAGCAGTCCACCCAGCAGGCCGCCCAGTCCGCCACCGCCGGGTGCAGCATGTGCCCCAGCGCTGCCATGCTGTTTTGCCATGTAGCCCGCCGCCATCATGGCGATGATGGGGAGCAGCTTGCGCAGCAGTGCCGGATCAAGGCCGGTCTTCGTTGCCGCATTGGCAGCGACGGCGCGACTGGTGTCCTTGCTGCCGAAGATCTGCCCGAGGACGTTGTTGCCCAGCCCGACATCCGTGGGCTCGGGCGACAGCACATTGTCGAGCAACCCGCCGCCGCCAAGCTGGCCGAGCAATCCACCCAGGCCGCCGGCGCCTGTCTGTGCCTGCTGCTTCTGAAAGCCGCCCAGGATCGCGGGCAGCAGTGCGGCTGCGCCGCTCTCTGCCTGCTGCGGGCTGACGCCCAGTTCGCGTGCGACGGATTGCACGCCGCCCATCTGGGCCAGGATGTCTGAGATCTGCATGGTGTGCTCCGGATTTGGTGGAGCATTGTCGGCCGGATAATCCGGCGCGTCCATCGCGCTACAGGGACAGGCGCAATGCCAGCTGCACGATGCGCTCGCGCGCGTGCGGATCCTCGCCGAGCATGAACCGATTCCTGAAGGTGCTGTCGATCCGCATCCACTCGCCCATCAGTTCGACATGCTGGCTGATCGTCCAGGTCCAGCCCAGCGTCAGCGCGTCGCCGTGCTCGGGATTCAGCGGATAGTTGGGCTGCAATCCCGGATGCACATGGAAGTCGTCATAGCGGACGGCCAGCCGGTGATGTCCAAATTCGCGCGCCACGAGCAGGAACGCCGCCTTGAAGTTCCAGCTGGTGGAAGGCTCGTCGGCAAAGGTCTCGCCCTTCAGCCATTGCGCGATGACGGCGAAGCCCGCCGGGCCGTCGTATCGCGCGCCGAGTGAATCGAATTTCGTGCGCCAGGCAAAGTCGCTGATGCTGACATTGTAGTCGCCGGGGTCCGCACGATTGTCATAGTGCAGGGCGCGCAGTTCAACGCCACTGTCATGCGTGAGATAGGCGCTGACATGGTAGCCGGGGCGATTGTCTATTTCCGAAAACAGCACGCGCTGCTCGCGATCGCCGAATGCAAACGTGCCGATGCGACCGAACAGCGGCGTCTGGCGATCGTTCAGCGAGAAACCGCGAAAGGCCACGATGACGCCGGCGGGATCATTCCAGCCGAACACCGCGGCCTGCGCGCCAAAATCATAATGCCCGCCAGCGGCAATACCGAGGTGATCGAGTCCATACGCAACGCCGATGGTACGCAGCTCTTCACCCACCCAGGTGTTCAGTGCCGAACTGCTGATGGTGTAGGGATTGGTCCACCCCGGTGCGCGATGCTCCAGCGAAATGGGTGGATAGAAAGCGCCGATCTTGAGATTGGAACGCCATTGCGTGCTCGGCACGGGGCGCCACTCCAGCCATGCCTCGGTGACGTCAATGGCATTGTGATCGTCGAGACTCCACGCTGAGAGATCGACACTGGCATGCCAGTCGCCACCGGGCGAACCGCGCCACGCCAGACGCGCGCGACCAAGCTGCACGCCGTCGTCATCGGCGTCGTAGCGCAGTTTGCCAAGGCCGCCATCCAGAAAGGTGTTGCGGCCGTTCGAGTCGATCAGTCGCAGATCCAGGCTGGCCTCGACCTCCGCCCGCACGCAGGGAGACAGCACCAGGACCAGCAGGGCAGTCGCCATTGCGCGCATGTCAGTACGCATCCCAGTTGGCAGGAACCTGTGATTCCGGACGCAGCCGCAGCGGCGCGCCGAGACGCAGGGTCAGACGGGTTTCAGGGGCCACCACGGTGATCTGCTGGTCGATCACTGGCCGCGTATCGCGCGCCAGCGGATGCCAGATCTGCACGGTATAGATGCCAGCCTGCACGTCCGGAACCCTGAACGCGCCACCGCTGTCGGTGCGGCCGTAGTACTGCGCGTCGACGACAAACACATAGGCACGCATCTGGTCGTGGATATTGCAGCCCAGCGTCACGACGCCGCTGTGGTCGAAGTCAACCGGCGCATAGGGCGTGCCGCGATACAGCGGCAACTGGAACCGTTTGGCAGGCGAAAAGGAATAGACCTGGTGCCGCACGGAATCGCTGTTGGGGAAGACGATCTTCGATCCGGTGGGAACCACCAGCACATTCGGCACGAACTGGCGGTCGACCTGATCGATCTGCGCGTCGACAGGATGGGCAACAGGCCGCGCTGCGTCGATGCTGCGAAGCAATACCACGGTGCCTGCAATGGCTGCGCCATCCGCGCCCACCAGGCGCAGTTCCAGCGGCGCAGCGAAAGCATTCGATGCGAGGAGCAGCGCCAGTGCCTGGAATACAAGTCGCATTTTGGACTTCTTGAGATCGCGCCTTGCAGGTCTAGTAACTAGGATCAGGGCAACCATTGAAGCGCATGCCATGCTGAGCTTTCGCAATAGACTTCTCATA
>JBDSGY010000113.1:0-2516 GCA_039918755.1 Steroidobacteraceae bacterium | reverse complement strand
GGCAAAGACGGTATCCGTGGCCTTGGTGCCGTCGGCGGATGGCCGCAACACCTTGATGCGGCCGCCGTTGGTCTCCGCCAGGAGGATGTCACCGTTGGGCGCAAGCTTCATCGCGCGCGGACCTGTGAATCCCGACGCAAAGACCTCGACCTTGAATCCTGGGGGCAGCGACAGCTTCGCGCCGTCCGGCTTCGGGATGAAGCGGGGGAAGTTGGTCGAGGACGGCGTCGTGTAGGGCGCGGGCAGCTTGGCCACATCGACCTTGTGGACGCGACCCGGCGCATCCTTCTTCCAGTCGGCCTCGCCCTTCGGCGGGCCAGCGGCGGCACGCGGCGGACCCGGAGGCGGACCACCGGGGCCACGCGGCGGTGCGGTGGCCTGCAGGGTGCCATCGCGCACGGCGGTGAAATAGGCGACCAGACTGGCCCGGTCCCCCTGCTGCGGTACGGGGATCACCATTGAAGTGCCCGGCACCACGGTGGTGGGCGAAGCCAGGAAACGATCCAGGGTTGGACCATCCCACGTCAGGCCTGAGCTCTTCAGGGCCGGGCTGTAGCTGAAGGTGCTGGTGGAAGCGGCCTTGCGCCCCAGCACGCCGTGCAGGCTCGGGCCCTGCGCCCCGCCGTTGTCATTCGGTTCTGCGCTGTGGCAAAGCGCGCATTGCGCGCGGAAAAACGCCTTGCCGGCATTCGCATTCGGACCTGCATCTGCCGCAAATGCGGGCGCAGCAGCTGCGCCAAGCAGCGCCGCCATGGCCAATGTATATCGAGAAGTCATGAGTTCCCCCTTGGTAGACAGCAGCAGAGTATGAAGAGACGAGTCTGCTGCGCCAGACAGTTAAAGACATCGTCGGACGCCCTTCGGTTCCCCCCACGCGAAACGCGCCTCAGGGGGGCTGCAGTCCCTTGGAATAGCTTACCTTGCCATCGGCAGCAATCACGATGGCGTCGGCATCGGGCAGCTTGTTGATGAATTCCAGTCCTGCCTTGGGGCCCAGGATGAACACGGTCTTCGACAGGCCGTCGGTACGGGTGGCGTTGGACGCGATGATGGTGACGCTGCGCACCTCATGCGGCGACTTGCCGGTCTTCGGATTCAGGATGTGGTGGTAGCGCACCCCGCCCTCGTCGAAGAAACGCTCGTAGTCGCCGGAAGTCGAGAATGCCGCGTCCACCAGCGGCACCTTCAGGGCCACCTCATCCTTGCGGTCGGGATGGCGGATGCCTATCACCCACGGCTTGCCGAAGCGGTCGCCACTCACCCGTGTATCGCCACCCGCATTGACCATGGCATGGGCAAGGCCGCGCGCCTTGAGGATCTCGATGCCGCGGTCGACGGCATAGCCTTTTGCAATGCCACCCAGGTCGATGCGCATGCCGGGCCTGCCGAACGCAATCGTGTGCCTCGCGGCATCGAGTTTGAGCTGACGGTAGTCGACGCTGTTCAGGGCCACATCGATGGCCTTTTCATCCGGCTTCACGTGTTGCCGGTAGTCGTAGAGATAGCCGACGCTGGCATAGGTGATGTCGAACACGCCCGCGGAAAGGCGGGAGTATTGCTGCGACGTTTCGAGCAGCGAGAACAGCTCTGCGGAGATGGGCACTGGCCCCTTTGCCGCATTGACGTTGACGCGCGAGATCTCCGAGTCCGGCTTGTACGTGCTCATCAGCGCATCGATGCGCCGCATGTCGGCCAGCACCGCTTCGATGGCAGCCTCTCCCTCACTGCGATCGGTTGCCCAGACTTCCACTGCGCAGCGCGTGCCCATGATGGCTTCTTCCCGATACACCCATTCCGCCTGAACGGGCGCTGAATGAATTGCTGCGCACAGCAGAACCAACAGCGCAGAAAACTGTCGCAATTGGGGAACAGCAGCGTGAATGCTCATGCGCGCACGATACCGCAGCTGTAGTGGCTGGAGTAAGCTCTGGCGCAATGGGTTGAACCGATTCACCAAAGGTGCAAGGCATGACACTGTCGATTCGAAACATCGTGATTGCGGCGGCCGCGCTGCTGGCCATCACAGCGCAGGCAACCGCGACGGCCGGTGCCCGCGAGGAAGCCAAACTGCTGGTCGCTACCGAGGTGCTCGAAGAGCTGCGTGGGCAGCGCGACACGATGATTCCCGAACATCTGATGCAGCGCGCCTACGGTGTCGCCGTCATCCCTTCGGTCACCAAGGTTGCCTTCGTGCTGGGTGGCCGACGCGGCACCGGCGTGCTGGTGGTGCGCGACAGTCGCGGCCGCTTCAGCAACCCGGTGTTCATCAATCTCACGGGCGGCAGCGTCGGCTGGCAGATAGGCGCGCAGGAAACCGACATCGTGCTCATCTTCACGACGCAGCGCGGCGTGGAGAACATCTCGAAGGGCAAGCTCACGCTGGGTGCCGGTGCATCGGTGGCGGCGGGCCCGGTGGGGCGGCAGGCCGAAGTGGCGGCGAGCAATGACGCCGAGGTGTATGCCTACTCGCGCGCACGCGGCCTGTTCGCCGGTGTGGCGCTGGATGGCACCGCGCT
>JBDSGY010000112.1:0-4429 GCA_039918755.1 Steroidobacteraceae bacterium | reverse complement strand
TTGCGTCAGACGAACGTCAACCCCGCCGTGCTGAAGGGCAGGTTGTGTACCGTCTTGCCCGAGAGCACAGCCAGCGCATTCGCCACGGCCGGCGCAATCGGCGGCGTGCCCGGCTCGCCCACGCCCGATGGCTTGTTGGTCGATGGCACGAGGTGCACTTCCACCTTCGGCATCTGGTTCATGCGCAGCACCTGGTAATCGTGGAAGTTCGACTGCTGCACGACGCCGTCCTTCAGCGTCACCGCGCCCGAGATCGCAGCAGCGAGGCCATAGGCCACTCCTGATTCGATCTGCATCGCGATGACATTCGGGTTCACGGCAATGCCGCAGTCCACAGCACAAGTGACCTTGTCGACCTTGTAGTTGTTGCCCTTCTTCGAGACTTCGACGACCTCCGCCACGACGGTGCCGAAGCACTCGTGCAATGCGACGCCGCGCGCGGTGCCGGCGGGCAGCGGGCTGCCCCAGCCGGACTTCTCTGCAGCGAGGTTCAGCACCGCCAGGTGACGCGGATGCTTTGCCAGCAGGCCGCGGCGAAGTTCGACCGGATCCTGCTTGGTGGCGCGTGCCACCTCGTCGAGGAAACACTCGACGGCATAGGCCGTATGGGTGGAACCCACCGACCGCCACCACTGGATTGGAATGCCGAGCTTGGTGGTGTGCAGTTCCACCTTCAGGTTCGGGATTTCGTAAGGCATGTTGGCCACGCCTTCGACCGAGCTGCTGTCCACCGCACCGCCATTGTCGAGGAAGGTGCCGGCCATGATCGACTGGCCGACGATGTGCTGCTGCCAGCTCGTGATCTTGCCGTCCTTGTCGGTGCCGGCCTTGAGCGTGTGGTAATAGGCCGGCCGATAGAAGCCGGCGCGCATGTCATCTTCGCGCGACCAGACGAGCTTCACTGGCTTGCCACCACCGTCTGCCTTGGCAATCGCGGCGGTGTCGGCCAGGTAGTCCCCCCATGCATTGCCGCGACGGCCGAAGCTGCCGCCGGCATACAGCATGTTGATCTTCACCTGCTCGGGCTTGAGCCCAAGGATGCCGGCAACCACGTTCTGGTCACCGGTGTGGAACTGTTCGCCATTCCAGATCTCGCAGCCATCGGGCTTGATCTGCAGCACGCAGTTCATTGGCTCCATCGACGCATGCGCCAGGAACGGGAACTGATACGCGGCCTCGACGTGGTGTGTCGCATCCGTCATCGCCTTCGCGGCGTCGCCATCCTTGCGGGCCTCGGCGCCTTCTTTCGTCGCCAGCGCCTTGTACTCCGCGAAGATGGCGTCGGAGCTCATCATGAAGGCCTTGCTCTCGTCCCATTCCACCTTGACGGCGTCGCGGGCCTTCTTGGCGGAATAGAAGTCCTTCGCCAGCACGGCCACGCCTTCGCGCAGCCCGGTCTTGAACTGCAGCACGTTCGCGACGTTGGGCAGCTGCCTGGCCGCCGTGGCGTCGAAGCTCTTGACCGTGGCACCAAAGCGCGGCGGATAGATCACGGCTGCGACCAGCATGTCCGGCAGCTTGATGTCCTGCGTGAAGATTGCCTTGCCGCTGGATTTGTCGCGCGCATCGAGCCGCGGGGTTTCCTTGCCGATCAGCACGAAGTCTTTTGGATCCTTGACCTTGACGCTCGCAGGAACCGGCAATGCCGCTGCGGCGGCGACGAAGTCGCCAAACTTGCCGCTCTTGCTCTTGCCGGCATGAGCAAGCACACCCTTGCTGATGGTGATCTCGCCCGCCGGAACTCCCCATTCCTTGGCAGCCGCAGTGACCAGCATGGCCCGTGCGGTGGCCCCGGCCTTGCGCATCGGATCCCAGAACGCGGAAATCGTCGTGCTGCCACCGGTGCCCTGCAACGCGCCGCCAAAAGCGGGATTGCCGAAAATCTTCACATCGGCAGGAGCCGCTTCCACGACCACCTGACTCCAGTCCGCATCCAGTTCCTCGGCTACCAGCGTTGCCAGGCCCGTATAGGCACCCTGGCCGATTTCGGTATTGGGTGAAATGACGGTGACCACGCTGTCGGCGCCGATACGCAGGAAATGTCCCGGTGCCAGGGGTTTGCCACTCGCTACGGTGGCCGTTTTGTCGGCGCAGGCGGCGAGCATCGAGCCGCCACCAATCACGGCGAGACTGAGGCTTGCACCTTTCAGCAGGTCGCGGCGGTTGATTTCGCCTGGCAGTCCAGCGTTGACGATGGTGGTGTGGTGGTTGTCGATCAGTGTCTTCATGGCTTCGTTCCTGTCTGTAGCGTTCAGGCCAGCGAGCCGGCAGCGCGGTGAATGGCGGCGCGAATGCGCGCATAGGTGCCACAGCGACAGATATTGCCGGTCATGGCCGCGTCGATATCGGCGTCTGTGGGCTTGCTGTTCTGCTGCAACAGGGCGGTGGCGCTCATGATCTGCCCGGACTGGCAGTAGCCGCACTGGGGCACACTTTCCGCCACCCAGGCTTCCTGCACGGCTTTGCCCACTGCTTCGGCGGCGACGTTCTCGATGGTGGCGATTTTCTTGCCCACCGCAGCCGAGACCGGCAGCACGCAGCTGCGCGTGGCCTGGCCATCGATGTGCACGGTGCAGGCGCCGCACTGGGCCATGCCGCAGCCGAATTTGGTGCCAGTGAGGTTGAGGCTGTCGCGAAGTACCCAGAGCAGCGGGGTATCGGCTGCAGCGTCGGTGGTGAGTTGCTTGCCATTGACGTCGAGCGTGAGCATCGGGGGAGACTCCGTGAGCGAAAAACCTAGGGGCGTGTGCATTATCCTACAATCCAGCGATGACACTCACGGATAGTTCAGAGCAGGATCCACTGGCCATCGCGCTGCGCTGGCGCGAGGCCGGGCATCGTGCCGCCGTGGCGACGGTGATTTCCACCTGGGGTTCTGCGCCACGGCCGGCCGGCAGCCTGCTGGTCTGCAATGATGCTGGAGATTTCGTGGGTTCGGTTTCGGGAGGCTGCGTGGAAGTCGCAGTGATCGAGGCGGCGGCCGAGGTGATGCGCTCGGGCGCACCGGCAGTGCTGGAGTATGGCGTCAGTGATGAGCAGGCTATCGGTGTCGGGCTCGCCTGCGGCGGGCGCATCCGCATCTACGTCGAGGCGCTGGAGTAGCGCCATGCGACAGGGTGAAGCAAAGGCATTGCTCGCAGCAAGGCGTGAGGGTCGTTCCGTAGTGCTGTACACGCCGCTCGACGGAGGACTGCAGCGCCTGCTTGATGCGGCAGGTCTGGCATTGCTGGCGCTGACGGATCCAGGCCTGGCCGCTGCAGGAAGCGAAGCGCTGCGCACCGACCGCGCAAACGTGGCGATTGTCGACGGCAGCGAGGTGCTGGTTACTCCGCACAATCCGCCGTTGCGGCTGATTGTCGTCGGCGCCGTGCATATCAGTGAAGCGCTGTGCACCATGGCGCGCGCCGCCGGTTATGTGGTCACGGTGGTCGATCCGCGCAGCGCCTTCCTTCGCCCGGAACGGTTTCCCGACGTCGCGCTGGTCGACGAATGGCCGCAGCAGGCCTTTGCATCACTGCAGCCAGACAGTCGCACGGCCGTGGTGCTGCTGACGCACGATCCAAAGATCGATGATCCGGCATTGCTGGCGGTTCTAGCCACGCGCGCGTTCTATGTCGGCGCTCTTGGGTCCACGCGCACACACGCCAGGCGTCTGCAGCGGCTGGCCGATGCGGGCGTCACAGAGGTGGATCGCGCGCGCATTCACGGCCCTGCAGGGCTTGCGATCGGTGCACGCACGCCGGCGGAAATCGCGATCTCGGTGCTCGCGCAGATGACGCAGGTATTGCGGCAGGAAAGTCGCTTGCAGGACTCCGCATCGTGAGATTCGGTCCGGTGCCACTGACCGATGCGCTGGGAGCGGTGCTGGCCCACAGCATGAAGCTCCCGGATGGCACGCTGAAGAAAGGCGTCGTACTGACGTCAGCGGACCTGCAGCGGCTGGCCAAGGCTGGCACGCCGACCGTGGTCACGGCGCGGCTCGACACCGACGATGTGCCGGAAGATGGGGCTGCACAGCGCGTCGCGCAGGCGTTGGCAGGGGCGGGTGTGGAGATCGGCGCTGCCGTGACGGGTCGCGTGAACCTGTATGCGCTTGGTGCCGGTCTGATGCTGCTCGATGCGGCACGGATCCATGCGGCGAATCGTGTCCACGAGGGCCTCACCATTGCGACCCTGCATCCGGACACGCCGGTGGGAGACGGGCAGATGCTTGCCACCGTGAAGATCATTCCATATGCCGTGCCGGTTGCCGCGCTGGCAGAGGTCGTGCGGGTTCTGTCGAGCCCCGATGCGGTTCAGGTCGCGCTGTGGAAGGGGCTTCGCGTCGGCCTGGTGCTGACGCAGACCGCGACGACGGCAGCGTCGGTTCGGGCGAAGATGCGCCGTGCAGTCCTTGATCGACTGACGCCGCTGGCCGCGACGCTCGTTG
>JBDSGY010000111.1:0-3160 GCA_039918755.1 Steroidobacteraceae bacterium | reverse complement strand
GAGTAATTCGTCCTGCATTATTCAGCCGCCAGCAGTTCGATGCGCATCTGTAGGGTGCGCTGCCCGCCCGGTGTGACGACGAATGCGCCAGGCTTGGCGTCGAAGTCGCCGGCAAACCCCGCGGGGTCTGCAACACCCAGCCACGGTTCGATGCACACGAAGCCCGCGCCGGGCTTGCTCCAGACGCCAAGATGGGTGGCATCGGGAAAGCGCACGCGGATACGCGGACCTGTTTCACTGCCATAGACCAGGCTGTGGCTGGCGAGCTGGTCGAAGATCACCACGTCATCGCTGAACAGCGCATCGTCCAGCACCAGGCGCCGGCCGCGCACCGGCGTGGCGTAGCAGTCGGCACTGAGCAGGCCCGCTGCATCGAGCCTGCGGATGGTGGCTGGTTCCTCGTGCTCGAACTCCAGGAACTGCCCGCCGCGCGCAGGACCGCCCGGCAATGGCCAGCGAAACGCCGGATGAAACCCGACGCTGGCCGGCATCGGCTGGTTGCCGGCATTGCGCACGGTGGCCGCGATGGTGAGCGAACTGCCGTCAAGCTCGAACGCCATGTCGAGTTCGAACCGGAATGGATACACCGCCTCTGAACCGGCATCTGCCCGCAGGCGCAGCAATGCGCTGTGCGCATCATGGTGGACAACGTCGAACGCACGACCGCGTGCGAACCCATGCCGCGGCAATGCGAAGCTCTGCCCGCGCCAGCGAAAGTGGCCCCCATTCAATGTCCCGACGATGGGAAAAAGCACTGGTGCCCGACCGCTCCAGAACGCCGGGTCGCCATTCCAGAGCAGATCGCGCCCGCTGGAATCACGCAGCACGGAAAGCTGCGCGCCCTGCGGGTCGATCTCGGCGGTGAGTAATGCTGAGTGGAGGCGGAGCCAGGCGGATGCAGTTGTCATCCGCCTAGCCTAACTCCGCCGCGGGGCTGTGTTCGCAGCCCCTTTTCTGGCATCAAGCGACTATTTTGCCGCTGCGGGCGGACCGCCAGCCGTGGCGCCACCTTCCGTGCGAAAACGGCCGACATAGCCAGCCTTCGCAATGACCTTGCCCTTGATCGCTTCCAGGACTTCAGCGCGGCTTGCCGTTGGCGGCAGGTCCAGCTTCGTGTTCAGTGCGTAGAACTCGAATACATAGTGGTGGTAGCGCGGGCCCGCGGGTGCACCCATGCCCATGTAGGCGTTCTGGCGCGCGATGTTCACGCCCTGCACGGAACCTGGCGGCAGCTTGCCTTCAGCGATCTGCTTCGTGTCCCCAGGAATATTCCACGCCACCCAGTGCAGCACGTCTGCAGACTCGGGGCCGAATGCCACATCGATGTCGTGCAGGATGATCGCAAAGCTCTGCGTCGTTGCCGGAGCATTCGAGATGGTGAAGTCCGGCTGCGTGCTGCCACCGGCGGCGGAGTACTTCGGCGGCACGATGCCACCGTCCGGGAACGCCTTGCTCTCGATCAGCAGTGGCACGAGGGCGGGCGCGCCACCGGCGCGCGGCGGCGGTGCCGCCTGCGCGAGTACGTTGGCGCTAAAGGCGGTCATGGCAAGCAGCGCTAATGCTGCGGAAATCCTGGCTCGCATGGTGTCCCCCGAGATATGAAACCGGCCGCAATTATAGGCGCACGGCCAGGGGAAGGGATGCAGTCAGAAAGGCTTTCAGGGGATCGGAGGCGTCCGACGCGCATTGCCGGTCAGTTCCGCCAGCACGCGTCGCATCTCGCGCAGCCTCGGCGGCTTGCCCAGCACGCGGTCGACATGCGGTGGCGTCTGACCTTCGGCCAGCAGGCGTTCGCCCCAGCCCGTCAGCATGACCACGGGAGTGGCAGGTGAGGCGCGCTTCACGGCTGCGGCAACACTGCGTCCATCGACGTGAGGCATTCCCAGATCGGTGATCACGATGGAGATGCCTGGGCTCCCCGTCTGCTGCGAGGAGCGAAAAGTGTCTATGCCCAGTTGTCCGCCATTGGCGGTGACGACGTGGTGGCCGTCCAGCTCAAGGGTCTCGCGCAGCGAGTTGAGCAGGATCGGGTCGTCGTCCACCAACAGGATGGAAAGCCCCCTGGGCACTTCAAATTGGGTTTCGGCAACCGCCGCGGTTCTCGAGGTGGCCGCGTTGAATGCAAGGCGAACAGTCGTGCCTGCACCGATGGCGCTGTCGATGCGGATTTCACCGCCGTGTCGCTGCATCACGCCATACGCCATCGCCAGGCCAAGGCCTGTGCCACGCTCGCCCTTGGTGGTGAAGAAGGGCTCGAGGCAGCGGCGACTGGTTTCTTCGTCCATCCCGGCGCCGGTGTCGATCACTTCCGCAATGATATGGCCGTCCTCGCTGGCGCTGGTGCGCAGTGTGAGTTCGCCCCCGGTCGGCAGCGCGTCGACGGCATTGAAGATGAGATTGGTCAGGGCCTCGCGGATCTCGCTCTCCGAGCCTTGCAGCGCAGGCAATCCTTCAGCGAGCTGCAGCCGCAGGTCGATGACGATGCCAAGCTGCTGCGGTATGGACTCCCAGCGGGCGCGGGTCAGTTCCCGCAGCTGCAGCATCAGCTTGTTGAGGTCCACCGGACCGTGGTCGCGCTGCTCGTCGTGTTGCCGATAGAACTCGCGCAGGCGAGCCACGGTTGCGGCGACGTCGGCGGACGCCTGTTGGATGGTGCGCAGATTGCCACGCGCGCGCTCCGACAGGCCCGGTTCAGTCTCGAGCAGCGAATCCGCGTAGAGCGTGATTGGCGAGATGGCGTTATTAATGTCGTGCGCGATGCCGCTCGACATCTGTCCGAGCACCCGCAGGCGTTCCTGCTGCATGACGGCCTGCTGGGTGGTGCGCAGGTCTTCATAGGCAAGCTGCAGCGCCTCGTGCAGTTGCGCCTGGTGTGCGGCCAGCGCCATGTGCTCGCTTACCTGCCGCAGGAACTCGCAATCGCTGCTGGTGAAGCTGCGCGGTTCGCGGCGCGCTGCAATGAGCACGCCGAACACCCTGCTCTCGACTTGCAACGGTGCAGCGACCATTGCGCGCAGTCCGCCAGCAGCCAGGCGCTGCGGGAACGGGAAGTCGAGCGCCCCGATATCCTCTTCGTAGACCAGGTGGCCCTGCACGCACCGTGACAGGCCGTTCGCATCGATGGGAACGCGCGCCCGTTCCAGCATCGACATCCTGCCTG
>JBDSGY010000110.1:0-12964 GCA_039918755.1 Steroidobacteraceae bacterium | reverse complement strand
GTAGATCGAGGCAATACGCACATCGCGCATGAACTGCGCCGCGCCGGTTTCCTCGACATAGCCCATGCCGCCATGCACCTGCACGCCGGTGGATGTCACATCCACTGCTGTTTCCGTGCACCAGCCTTTCACCACGGGAATCAGCAGCTCCGCCCGATGCAGCGCCGCGTTGCGCTGTGCTTCGTCCGGGCCGCGATGCGCCTTGTCGAGCTCCAGCGCCGCGAAGTAGCACAGCGCCCGCATGGCCTCGGTGCGCGCCTTCATCGACAGCAGCATGCGTTTCACATCCGGGTGCTCGATGATCGCCACCGGACCTGCCTTGCCAGCCACCTTGCCCTGCAGGCGATTGCGCGCCCAGTCCAGCGCACCCTGCAGTGCGCGCTCGGACTGCGCGAGGCCCTGCACGCCCACTGAAATCCGCGCTGCATTCATCATGATGAACATGAACGCGAGTCCGGCGTGCGGCGGACCGATGAGGTAACCAACCGCGCCATCCTTCTCACCGAAGGCCATCACGCACGTCGGGCTCGCATGGATGCCGAGCTTGTGCTCGATCGACAGGCAGCGCACGTCATTGGGCGCGCCGCTCGAGCCGTCGGCATTGATGAGGAGCTTGGGCACGACGAACAGTGAAATGCCCTTCACGCCTTCCGGTGCGCCATCGATCCGCGCCAGCACCAGGTGGATGATGTTCTCAGTGAGATCGTGGTCGCCGTAGGTGATGAAAATCTTCTGGCCAAACACGCGGTAACGAGCGCCATCCGGCACGGCGCGCGTGCGCAGCAGGCCCAGATCCGAACCGGCCTGCGACTCGGTGAGGTTCATGGTCCCCATCCACTCGCCACTCACCAGCTTCGGCAGCACCAGCGCCTTCTGCACGTCGGTGGCGGACGCTGCGATGGCTTCCACCGCGCCGCGTGCCAGCGATGTGCCAAGGAAGAACGCCATGTTCGAGGCGAACATCAGCTCTTCGACCGCAGTGTTCACCAGCTGTGGCATGCCCTGGCCGCCAAGCTCCGTGCCCATCGACAGCTGCGCCCAGCCCGCCTCCACATAGGCGGCGTACGCCTCCTTGAACCCCTTGGGGGTAGTCACGCCGTCCGCTGTCCAGCGGGCCCCTTCCTCGTCGCCGCTGCGATTGATCGGCTCCAGCACATTTTCGGCGAAATTGGCGGCTTCTTCGATGATACTGTCGCCAATTTCCGCGGAATAGTCGATTTCGGCGTAGCTCACATCGAGCGCCCGGTCGCCCAGCAGCTCGTGCATGACAAAGCGGATTTCCCGCAGTGGCGATTGGTACATCATCCCACCGCCTTGCGGAGGGGGCGCGAATCGGGCGCTTCGGGAGCGCCTGCCAGGGCCGGCACGATGTTGGCGGCGAGGAAGTCCACAAAGCTGCGGACCGCGGGCTCGGCCGCGCGCTCTGCCGGACTGACCGCCGTCAGCTCCACCGGGTCCGCTACCTCCCAGTCGGGCAACAGCCGAATCAGACGCTTCATGGCCAGACCATTGCGGCACATGAATTCCGGCAGCGCGCCGATGCCAAGCCCTGCGGCCACGGCGGCATGCAACGCAGTCAGATCCTGTGCCACCAGGCGCGGCGTGCCGGGCACCGTCACGGCACCCCCGCCCTTGGCCAGCCGCAGCACCGAATCGGGGCCGGCCGCCGCCCAGAGCAACGCATGCTGCGCCAGCTCGCTGGGCGATTGAGGCAGTGACTTGCCCGCCAGATAATTCGGCGCGGCGCAGAGGATCATCGGCGGCGTGCCGAGCGAACTGGCCACCTCGCCGTCGGCAACGCGACCATCGCAACGCAGCTCCACATCGAAGGCAGCGCCATCGGTGACTTCTTCCGCATTGATCAGCCGCAGCGTGACCTGCGGAAACCGCTCGAGAAAACGCGGCACCAGCGGCGCGACCAGCAGGCGACCAAAGCCCTGGTCGATGGCCACGCGCAGTTGCACGCCCTCGGCCACCGGCTGCAGCGCTGCGCGCGCGGCTTCGACTTCAAGCGCCACGCGCTGGCAGTGCGCGAGGATGGAACGACCGGCAGCGGTGAGCCCGATGCGGCGCGTCGTGCGCTCCAGCAGTTTGGCGCCGAGGGCCTTTTCCAGTGCAGCCACCGCGCGGCTCACGCGCACTTTCGGCACGTGCAATTTGCGGGCAGCAGCGGTGAAGCCGTTCATCTCCACCACCCTTGCAAATACAGCCATCTCATCCGCAATCATTGGTTGATTCATAGCCGTATCAATACCCCCTGGTAATTCGTCATATTGTAGCGCGGGGGCGCCGAATTTCGCATCTGCGGGAGGTGCATCACGCCGGCCGCAGAAGACACAGGGCAGAATTTGTCGCATGCCCCCCGCTGAAGCCACCACCATCAAATCGATGCCGACGAAGGTCGAGGAAGTGGCGCTGGAAATCGGCGCGTCCCTCTCCGGCTCCGACGTCTATCGCACCTCGGTCCACGACGCGACCGGCAACGCCGCGTGGGTCTCTGCTGGCCACATCGACCACGCCGAGCAGAGCTTCGTGCTGGATGCGCTGGACTGCTTCGCACTGGAACCCTCGCGCGGCACCTTCGAACGCGAGATCGGCAAGGGCCGTGGCCTGGTGGCCTATGCGGCCCGCGATCCGCGTGGCGCGCTGCAGGGCGCGCTGCTGCTCGACGTCAACCTGCGTACGCTCGGTGGCCGCACCGGCGAACGCATCGCCCTGCCACAGTTCGCGCGCCTGCTGCATCGGCTGGCGCTGCGCCTGGCCGGTGGCAAGCCACACCTCGTCGAGTCCGTGGCCGAACTCGATGGGCAGCCCGTAACGCTCTACGTACAGCAACTGGTGAAGCTGCGCAGCACCGGGCGCACGCGCCGCTATGAAGTGTTGCTGCGTTCGGACTCGGTGGAATCATCACCGAAGGAAGCCCCCCGTGACATGCTCGCCCGCGCCGAAGATCCGGCCAGCGGCGGCAAGCTCGACCGCGTGGTCGTGACCGAACTGTGCCAGTGGCTGGCGAGAAACGGCGCGCAGCTGGACGTGGATCCAGCAGCGTTCTCGGTCAACCTGTCCACTGGCGCGCTGCTGGACGAAGCCTTCATGCCGTTCCTGGAAAAGGCGCTGCGCGATGCGCGCATCAACCCGCGCCTGCTGGGCTTCGAGATCCGCGAGCGCCAGTGCCGCAAATATCCGGCGGAAGCGCTGCGCTTCCTGCAGTTCTGCGAAAGGGTCGGCTTCCACGCCGTGATCGACGACTTCACCTTCCACTCTGACGTACTGCCCATGCTGCGGCAGCGCTCGGTGCGCATGCTGAAGATCGACGCCGCCCTGACGGTGGCAGCATTGAAGGACAAGGTGGCGCAGGCACAGGTCGCCGCCATCTCGCATGGGTCGCGCGTGCTCGGCATGCACTGCGTGGCCAAGCGCATCGAATCGCCTACCGCCCGGCAATGGCTGGCGGCGATCGGCGTCGATTTCGCACAGGGTTACCTGCTGGAAGGCCCGCTGCCCATTACCGAGCTGGCGTCACTGCGCCTCACCGAGCCGGTGCAGCGCCGCTTGTGACGGCGCCGCGTTGCAGCTACCAGCTGTAGCGCACCCGGTATTTCACTGTCCTGGTGCTGTTCTTCGGTACCTTCACCGGGAACAGGATCGTACGCGCGTCTTCCTTCGTATATGCCTGGCTGCTCGAGAGCACCTGCCAGTTGCTCCAGCGGAACAGGAATTCGCGCACCTGCACCTCCACGTCCTCGTCCTTGTGGTTGCGCACTTCGATTTCGATTTCCTCTTCGATCCAGCGCGCCCGACTGTCGGTCTTGAAGTCAATCTGCTTGCGCTCGCCCACCACATCAAACGCCGATCCCAGCTTCACGCGCACGCGCTCGTCGCGCGGCGTATGGCCGATCACATCCTCGCCGATGAATTCGAGCGAGCTGTCCGCCGCATCCAGGCGCGACACGCGAATGCGACCCGCAGGCAGCGGCGCGCCAAGGCCGGAAGCCTTGTCGTTGCGGAATTCCAGGTAGGCGTCGACCTTGTTCTCGCTCTGGTAAGGGAAATTCGGGTCTTCGTAGCGACCGCCACCGAAATAGCCCTGCGCGTTGGAGAGCACCAGCGTCCGTTGCGCCGGCACCTGCTTCGTCTGATCGAACAGCTCAACCTGCTTGGTGGAATTGTTCGGCAGCGTGGTGCGGCGGCCCAGTGTGTACAGGTGGAATTCGTCGAAGGCCTTTTCCTCGAACCCCGCATCTTCGGTCTTGGCGCGTGCTGCCATGGCGACGATCCCCGGCGGACGCGGGGGCTGCGCACGATTCACCTCGCCGGCAATGAGCTTCAGCTTCGCATCCGGATAGCTGGCACCGGACTGGTTAATGATGCTGACCCACGCAGAAAGATCCACGAAGCCATTGTTGGCGTCCTTGCCGGCCGTGAAGATGAGGTTGTAGTCCGCCCACCACGTGATGCCACCGGTCTGATAGGTGACGCGGGCGCGCTGCGCCCCACCGCGCGGTGAATTGATGTCCCACAGCAGCGTGGGCCGCGTGATCAAGCCGCCCGGCAGTTCCTGGAAGCGAAGCGCGGAGTAATCGCGCAACGCCGTGATGTTGCCGTCATTGCCGCGCAATACCAGGCCATCCACCGATGACAGCAGCGTGCCGTTGACGCTGGCCGTGCCGCCACCGGTGGTGTTGCGCTCGACGGTCAGCGGCTTGTCGATGTACTTCAGCAGCAGCTTGTCCGTGCTCACCAGGTCGAACTGGAAGTTCTGTTCCAGCACACGAGTGGCCGGATCGGTCAGTGACGTGAAGCTCACCGTCGTCGGATCGATGAGCGCCGCCACATCCGTGAAGCGCAGTTGGGAGCGGCCACTGGTGAGCTGTACGGCGCGTTCCTGCCGCACCATTGCGTAACCCGGGACGCCCATGGCACTGGGGGTTCCCTGGCCGGGCAGCGGCCGGTAGTACTCTGGCGAGACGGCGCCCGGCGCGGCGGAACTGTAGATGGTGATGGCGGTGTCGTCCGCGGCAGGCGCGGCGGCGGCGGCAGATTGCGCGAGGGCGGCACCGGATACTGCCAGTGCGACGGCCACGCACAGCGATGAAGCAGGGACGGGTGACGGGGCGCTCTGTTTCGGCATGGTAATGATCCTGAAGATGTAAAACTGTGAGGCACTGTCGGGTCGGCCGCAGAGTGCCCATGCACGATACCCGAAATGGACGCCAGTTTTATCCAGCAGAACCAGATCATCGAGCGCTACCTGGGCGGCAAACTGCCGCTCAAGGGTGCCCAGGATTTCGAGCGCTATTGCCGTGAAAATCCCGAGACGCTCGCCGGGCTGGGCATGGCTGAGCGCATCAACGCGGCCCTGCGGTTGATGGACGCTACGGGGCTGCCGGAGCCCTGGGCGGAGAAGCGTCTGCCGTTCTATCAAACGCCCCTGGCAATCGCTGTCGTGACAGCGCTTGCGGGCACATTGCTCATTGCCGCGGTGATGCTGCTGCTGTCCGGACAGAAGAAGGACGAGCAGATCATGGTGCTGACAGACGAGCTGCAGAAGCAGCCCCTCCTCCCGTCCCAGTCAACCCGCTCCATCATCGTCGAGCCATCGCGCGATGGCCCCGTCAACCGCAGCATGGTGACCATCGGTGGCAGGAACGCCGAGATGGCGGATTTCAAGATCGACGTTTCGTGGTCGAGCTACAACAATTTCAAGGTCACGGTGGATCGCGTGGACCAGGGTCGCGTGGCGATGCTCACCAATCTCACGCGCGATTCCAATGGGCATCTGCGCATTGCATTGAACAGCTCGGCCATCGGGCCAGGCGAATACGACATCGAACTGGAAGGCCTCGACTGGCGCGGCACGGCGGTGAAACAGGCGTGGGCTAGATTCGCGGTAGCACGCTGAAGCGATCGACCACGCGTGGCGCCGTGGCGCGCGAATCATTGGCGGTGGGGCGGCCTTGGGCATCCGCGCGCCAGCGGCGCGGCACGCGGTCCAGCGCCAGCGACCACACCGTCAGCACCCCGGCCTGATCGATCCGCAGTCTTAGCCAATGCTTGTAGTCCTGCACGCGCAGTGACGAAAAGGCCTCGTTGTTGTGACGGCCGAACAAGCTGATGGAAACCAGCAGGTAGACACCGATCAGCAGTCCACCCACGAACGCACCGCCGATGAACGTCAATGCCCCTGCCAGCAACAACTGCAGCGGCGCCGCGTAATCCATGCCCAGCACCGAGATCGTGAAATGCATGGCGAGCCACGCCAGCGCCAGCGCCGCAAACAGATGCGCCATCGCGTGCAACACGCCGCCTACCACGCGGTAAAGTTTTGAATGCGTGTCGGTGAAGAACACCAGCGCGGCGGTCAGCAGCAGCAGCCACAGTCCGCAGAAGGGATCGCGGATGGCTACGCGCAACGCGCTCGAAACGGCGTGGGTAAACGTGTCGAGATCAGCCAGGTTCAGGCGCGATGAGGCGAACCACGCCGACAGCGCATAGATCAGCGCTGGCAGCCAGCAGGCCTTCGGGTTCAGTAACGGAAACAGCAGATTGCGCCAGGCGAGTGCCGATGAGGTGGCCTGGCTCGGGTAACAGGCCTGCTCGCGGAAGCCATCCTGCAGCTCGGTCAAATCCGGTCGATGCGTGGGATGCAGGAACGCACCACCGCCGCCGGCGATGATCTTGTGTTCGCCTTCGTCATTGGAATGACGCCGGTAGAAATGCAGGTCCCCGGTGATGGTCACAGCCACCGGGCGCTTGATCACTTCCTTGCAGAAATACTCCAGCGTGCGCAGGTTGTAAGCTTCATAGCCGGGGTAGATGCATTCATAGATCCACTGCGGCTCCGGCACGCAAAGGATGACGTTGCTGCTCGCCTTCATCTGCTCGGCAACACCCTGGAAATACTGCACCTGCGGTTCATCGAAATCGGCGCCCAGTTGCAGATCGATGCCCAGCAGCCACCAGTCATGCGGCAGGCGCAAGGCGAAGTAGCTGCGCGTCTGCCGCGTAGTGCACCCGGCAAATCCGCGCTCGGGCCTGCAGAACAGGCGCGAGAACGCGATCAGGCTGTCGAACCAGTCGTGATTGCCGGGAATGGCAAACACATGCGGCTTGCTGGTGTTCGGCGCGAAGGCTTCGGTATAGGGCGACTCCGTGCGGCGCGCGTAGGCATTGCGGCTGGGATAGGGATAGACCTGGTCGCCACCCATGACCACTATGCGACCGGGCTTGGTGTCCTGCACCTCACCTGCCATCGCATTCGCCACCGCATAGGTGGGATTCCATCCATCTCCCAGATCGGCCACATAATCGATCCAGAAGTCTCCGTCCTGTTCCGTGTAGTCGAACACGCCCTGCGGCTGGCTCCCGAGCGCCTCGATCAGACGCGTGTCCGAGTGACGGCCGAAGATGTTTGCAGTCAGCAGCATGGCCGCCGACTGCGACATCACGCCGGGATCGAACCAGCCCGTCATCCGCGCCGGTCGCCAGCGGGACGGCTCAGCCATATCGCAGGATCGACATCGGTGGTTGCGTCAGCGCCGTGCGCGTCGCGAGATAACCCGCCACGCACACCAGCGCAGCGCCGATGGCGGCGCCTGACAGCCACAGCATCGGGTTCGGGTGGTAGGGAACCTCGAGCAATCGCGTCGCGAGGAAAAAGCCGCCGGTGGATGCAGCCGCGGCCGCGACCACGCCGGCCATCACCCCGATCAACGCGAACTCCACCATCACGCCGATCAGCACTGTGCGTCGCGACGCGCCCAGCGTGCGCAGCATGGCGCTCTCGTAGCGTCGTTCATCACGCGTGGCCTGCACCGCGGCCAGCAGCACCACCACGCCGGACAGCACCGTGAACAGGAAGACACTCTGCACCGCGAGCACGGCTTTTTCGACGATGGAGCGCACCTGTCCCAGCAGGTCGTCCATGTCGAAAATGGAAACGCCTGGAAAACGCCGCACCAGTTGCGCAACGGCGGCGGGATCGGTCGGCCGGTACTGCGCACTGGCCATATAGGTGCCGGCCGCGCCTTCGAGCAGACCGGCCGGGAACATCAGGAAGAAATTCGGCTGCATGCTGTCCCATTGCACCTTGCGGAAACTGCTGATGGTGACGTCGATGGTCTCGCCGGCGATGTCGAACTTCAACCGGTCGCCGAGCTTGAGATTCATCGACTCCTGGAACTCGGTGGCGACAGAAACCAGTGGCTTGCCGCGATCCGCCGCGGTGAACCACTTGCCGGCGGTGATCGTGTTGTCCGGCCCAAGCTCGGTAGACCACGTCAGATTCTGTTCGCGTGTGGCAAGGCCATCGCCACGCCCCTGTCCGCGACCTGATGCCTGGCCTTCACGTGCGCGTCGCCCGGTGACCGGGCCATCATTGATGGCAATCATGCGGCCACGGATCATTGGCAGGATGCGTGACACCTTGCCGCCGTCGCCCGAGAGCATTGCCTGGAACGCCTCGCGCTCTGCCGGTGCGATATTCACGAAGAAGTAATTTGGCGCGTTTGACGGCAACCGCGCACGCCAGTCGTTGATGAGATCGCCACGGATGATGGCCAACAGCAGCAGTGCGGATAGTCCGAGTCCCAGCGCGACAATCTGCACGATGCTTTCGCCACGGCGACGCGCCAGGTTGGCCGCTCCGTAGCGCCAGGCCACCCCCGCGCGCCCTCGCAGCCGCCCGACAACACTCACCAGCAGCCACCCCGCCATTGCGAACGTCGCCATGGCAATCGACAAACCCAGGACAAACCACAGCGAAAGTTTCCAGTCACCGGACACCCAGATGATGAGCAGGCCAACCGCAAGCACCGCCGGACCGTAGGCCAGCATCGTGCCCAGCTGTGGAGGACCGACGTCCCTGCGCAGCACACGCATCGCAGGCACCCGCGACAGTTGCAACATGGATGGCAGCGCGAACCCGAGCAGCAACAGCAGCGCCGCAGCCAGCCCAACGAACATCGGCTGCAGGCTCGCCGGCGGCAGCTCGGTGGCCACCATATCGCGCAGGATTGCGAGCAGCCCGGTCTGTGCAAGGTAGCCCGCCGCGGATCCGGCCGCGGTAGCCAGCACTGCAATACAGGCCAGTTGGGTCAGGCTGATGATCAGGACCGTGGACTGCGGGGCGCCGAGCGTCTTGAGAAGCGCGGCCAGGTCCAGATGACGCTTTACGTAGCGACGCGCCGTCATCGCAATGGCAACCGCGCACAGCAGCACGCCCGCCAGGCTGGCGAGCGAAAGAAAGCGCGCTGCACGCGCGCTGGCGTTGCCGACCTCCGGACTCGCATCGGCGATATCGATCACCCTTTCAGAGCGCTTGCCAGTCGCATTGAACCAGGTCAGGAACGGCGCCAGGCGACTGCGATCACCGGCGTACAACTCCACGTACCGAACGCGGCTGCCCGGCTGGATCAACGCAGTCGCCGCGAGGTTCGCATCGTTCATCAGCAGCGACGGCGCCAGATCGACAAACCCTGAACCCTGGTCCGGTCGCGAGATCAGCACGCGTGTCACGCGCAGTTTGATCGATCCTATCGACAGCTCGTCACCTATCCGCGCATCCACTGCGGCCAGCAGGCGCGAGTCCGGCCAGACCTCGCCAGGCGCAGGGATGTCCGTCGCGACCAGCGGTACGCCAAAGGGGCGCGTCGCAACGCGTACGCTGCCACGCAGCGGATATCCTTCGCTCACCGCATGCACATTGCTCAGCTGTGTCAGCTCGCCCTTGAGTACGACCGACAACGTTGAAGTAACCCGCGCCGTACGGATCCCGCGTCGCCTGGCCTCGACTGAATAGTTGTCACGTACTGGATCCGGCGACTGCAGGCGCAGATCGGCAGCCAGCACTTCGCTCGCCTGCAACTGCATGGCCCGCTGGATCCGGTCGGTCAGGAAGCCAACTCCTGTCAGGGCAGCCACCGCTACAAACAACGCCAGAAACAGCACGGCCAGATCGCCGGAGCGCCACTCGCGCAGCAGCGTTCTGAAACCCAGGAGCAATGCGATGCGCATGCTAGATGAGCCTGCCCGCCGACATCGTCAGCTTGCGCTCACAGCGCGCGGCGAGCTGCGTGTCGTGGGTGACCAGCACCAGCGTCGTGCCAGACTCGCGATTCAGGTCGAACAGCAGCTGGCAGATGCTGGCGCCAGTGGTGGTGTCGAGATTGCCCGTAGGCTCATCCGCAAACAGCACTGCGGGGCGGGTGACGGAAGCACGGGCCAGCGCCACGCGCTGCTGCTCGCCGCCCGACAACTGGCGTGGATAATGCCCAACGCGATCGCCCAGACCCACCCTGGCCAGCATGGCTCGGGCTTCAACCCCGGCGTCACCACGGCCCGCCAGTTCCAGCGGCAGCATCACGTTCTCCAGCGCGGTGAGCGAAGGCACCAGGTGAAAGGCCTGAAACACGAAACCCACGCGATCGGCTCGCAGACGGGCGCGCGCATCTTCATCCATCAACGTCAGGTCACTGCCATCCAGCCAGACCTTTCCCGATGTCGGCACGTCCAGTCCCGCCAGCATGGCCAGTACGGTGGATTTGCCGGCGCCGGATGCGCCAACCAGCGCTACAGTCTGTCCCGCCGGAATCGCAAACGATACGTGGCTGACAATGGTCAGTTCGCCCTCGGGACTGCTAACCTTCCGCGTCAGATCCTGGGCTTCGAGAACAATCTTGCGATCCATCCGGATACTGCTCTTTGCATTGTTGATGACCTGCAACGCCGTCGCCGCACCTGGCGAGCGTACCCTGCTGGTCTTTGGGGACAGCCTGAGTGCAGCCTATGGATTGCGGGCCGAACAGGGCTGGGTCGCCCAATTGCAGAAACGGCTTCAAGTCCAAGGTTACGGGTACCGCGTGGTGAACGCCAGCGTCAGCGGCGAAACCACAAGTGGCGGACGCAGCCGACTCGAACGTGCGCTGACCCTGCACAAGCCGGACCTCGTCATACTCGAACTGGGCGCCAACGATGGCCTGCGCGGTTTGCCGGTGAAGGAAACCAAGGCCAACCTCGACGCGATGATCGCAGCAATCCAGCAGGCGAAATCGCGATTGCTGCTGGTTGGAATCATCATTCCCCCGAATTACGGCGCGCAGTACGGCACGGCATTCGCCGGCATGTATCGATCCCTCGCCGCGGAACGCAGAGTGCCGCTGCTGCCCTTCCTGCTCGACGGCATCGCACTCGACACACGCTACATGCAGGCTGACGGACTGCACCCGAATGCGCTTGGCCAGCCACGCGTACTCGAGAATGTGTGGCGGCCCCTGCTACGTCTACTGGAGCGATGAGCCCATGGAACGGATCTGGCTGAAGTCCTATCCACCCGGGGTGCCGCATGACATCGACGCGACCCAGTTTCCGTCCCTCGTAGCGCTGGCAGAGGAAGCATTGGTGCGCCATGCCGGGCACACCGCCTACGTGCTGATGGATCACGGCATCACCTATCGCGAAGTCGACAGCCTCTCGGCAACCTTTGCCGCATGGCTGCAGCGGCACGGCTTCGTGAAGGGCGATCGCATCGCGCTAATGCTGCCCAACGTGCTGCAGTATCCGGTTGCCATGCTGGGCGCGTTGCGCGCCGGCCTGGTCGTCGTCAACACGAACCCGCTTTACACCGCCGACGAGCTGAAACACCAACTGAACGACTCCGGGGCAACCGCGATCGTTGTGCTCGAGAACTTCTGTCATGTCGTGCAGCAGGTGAAAGCCGACACGCAGCTGAGGAAAGTCATCGTCACCGGTGTCGGTGACATGCTGCCTGCACTTAAAGGCGCGGTGGTCAATTTTGTCCTGAGGCACGTGCGCAAGCAGGTGCCCGCCTGGAACATTGAGGGTGCTCATCGCTTTCGCGATGTCATGTACGAGTGCGCGGACTGTCGGCCTGCGCCTGTAGCGCTTGCTTCCAGGGATCTCGCCTTTCTGCAGTACACCGGCGGCACCACGGGCGTTGCCAAGGGAGCGATGCTCTCCCACGGCAACATGGTCGCCAATGTCCTGCAGTCCCACGCCTGGTTCGAGCAGGCCCAGATCAGCTATGCGACCTATTACATCGCGTTGCCGCTGTATCACATCTTTTCCCTTACCGCGAACTGCCTGCTGTTCATGCGCGTGGGCGGCACCGGCATCATGGTGCCAAATCCACGCGACTTCCCCGCGTTCATCAAGGTTCTCCGCAAATATCCGCCCGTGATCTTCAATGGCGTGAATACCTTGTTCAATGCGTTGATGAATACACCCGGGTTCGATCGACTCGATTTCAGCAAGTTCGTTGCCAGCGTCGGCGGGGGCATGGCCGTCCAGGCCGCCGTCGCCGAGAGATGGCTGAAAGTTACCGGTCGCCCGCTCAGCCAGGGCTGGGGACTTACCGAGACATCGCCCGTGGTGGCCGTATGCCGGCTCGGAGACATGACCTTCACCGGCGCTGCAGGACTGCCTGTGCCCTCGACTGAGGTCAGCGTACGTGATGATGCCGGCAAGGAGCTGGGCATCAATACTTCCGGCGAAATCTGTGTGCGTGGCCCGCAGGTAATGCTGGGCTACTGGAACCGGCCCGATGAAACAGCCAACGTCATGCTGCCGGACAGCTGGCTCAAGACTGGCGACATTGGTCGCATCGATGACCAGGGGTTCGTCTTCCTGGAGGACCGGAAGAAAGACATGATCTCCGTCTCCGGCTTCAAGGTTTATCCCAATGAAGTGGAAGACGTCGCGGCCAGGCATCCCGGCGTATTCGAGAGCGCGGCGGTCGCACAGGCCGACGAGAAATCAGGAGAAGTCGTTGCGCTCTACGTGGTGCGCAAGGACCCGAATCTTACAGCGGAAGATCTCGTCTCCTTCCTGCGGCAGCACCTGACCTCTTACAAGGTGCCAAGGCACGTGTACTTCCGCACGGATCTGCCGAAGACCAACGTGGGCAAGATACTTAGGCGCGCGCTTCGCGAGACGAGGTAGCTCGTTT
>JBDSGY010000109.1:0-3368 GCA_039918755.1 Steroidobacteraceae bacterium | reverse complement strand
TCAGCACAGTGCGTTCGCACTTCGTCAAAAGGTAGCGCTATTCCTTTTGACGTCGATTGGCATGGCTGCCGCTGCGCAGTCACCAGCACCCAACGCAGCAGCCACACCCCCAGCCGCCACTGCACCGGCAGCGCCGCGACCACCGAATCCCAATCAGCAGGCCACTGCCGAAGATCATCGCCAGATGATGCGGCAGCTGGGCATCACGCGGTTGCGCCCCGGTCCGAGCGGCAATGAAAACGACGCCAACCACGCCAACTACGATGAGGCGCTCGCCAATCCATTTCCCAACCTTCCGGATGTGCTGAAGCGCGGGAACGGTCGCAAGGTGACCACCACGGAGCAGTGGCAGCGGCAGCGCCGGCCCGAGATCATCGAACTGTTCGAGCGCGAGGTGCTTGGGCGTGTGCCGAGGCGGATGCCGAAGGTCAGCTGGTCGATCGTGGAGACCGCTGTCGCCAAGGTGGGCGAGCATCAGGTCAACGCGCGGCGCCTGCAGGGCAAGGTGGACAACTCGTCGTTCCGCGCTATCGAAGTGAACATGGATCTGATGCTCGTGACACCGGCCGATGCGAACGGGTCGGTGCCCGTGATGATCCTGTTCGGTGGTGGACGCATGCCCGGTTCGCCGCCGCCAGCACGTCCGCCGGGCGCTCCGCCTGCGCCCTTGGCTGGCGCCGCGCCACGTCCGCCTGCAGATCCGCCAGCCATCGAGCAGTTGATTGCTGCCGGCTGGGGCTATGCGTATCTGAATCCCACCAGCGTGCAGGCCGACAATGGCGCAGGCCTCACCAAAGGCATCATCGGCCTCGTGAACAAGGGCCAGCCGCGCAAGCCTGATGACTGGGGTGCGCTGCGCGCCTGGGGCTGGGGCGCCAGTCGCGCACTCGATTATCTCGAGACCGATCGCAGTGTGGATGCGAAGCGCGTCGGCATCGAAGGCGTGTCGCGCTATGGCAAGGCCGCGCTCGTGACCATGGCCTTCGACCAGCGCTTTGCGGTGGTGCTCATTGGCTCATCGGGTGAGGGCGGCGCAAAGCTGCATCGTCGCAACTTCGGGGAAGCCGTCGAGAGCCTCACCGCCGCAGGCGAATACCACTGGATGGCCGGCAATTTCATGAAGTACGGTGCCGAGGAAGCGAGCTTCGGTCGCAAGGATGCCAGCGACATTCCGGTGGATGCGCATCAGCTGCTGGCGCTGTGCGCACCGCGTGCCACGTTCATCAGCTATGGCGTGCCGGAGCAGGGCGATGCCAGGTGGCTGGACCAGCAGGGCAGCTTCATGGCCGCCATCGCTGCGCAGCCGGTGTTCCGCCTGCTGGGTGTGAAGGATCTGGGACGCTCCGACGACTACAACCAGGAACGCATGCCGGCGGTGAATGTCGGCCTGCTCGATGGCAAGCTCGCGTGGCGCCAGCATGATGGCGGCCACACGGACGCGCCCAACTGGAAATATTTCATTCCCTGGGCCAATCGCGAACTGGGAATCAGGTAACGCCTGCCGGGTCGCCAACGCTGCCGGATGACTCACGCCAGCGATCCAGCAGCAGGTGCTTCTGGGCCTTGCCCGACGCCGTGCGTTCGATCCGGTCTGTCACGATGACGTGCTTTGGCACCTTGTAGCGGGCGAGGAAGCGGGCGCAATACGCCGTGATTTGCTCTGCAGTCAGTGATGCGCCATGCGCCGAAACGACATAGGCGCAGCCGACTTCACCCCAGCGTTCGTCCGGGACCCCAATGACTGCCATGTCGCCCACGCCCGGCATCGCGCTCAACACGGCCTCGATTTCGGCCGGGTACACGTTTTCGCCGCCCGAGATGAACATGTCCTTCAAGCGGTCGACCAGGCTGTAGAAGCCATCGCCGTCCCGCAGCGCTGCGTCGCCGGTCTTGAACCAGCCATCCCGGAAGGCGATGCGATCAAGTTCGGGCCGCTTCCAGTAGCCGCCGATGACCGTGGCGCCGCGCGCCCACAGCTCGCCCACCTCGTCGGTGCCCGCGTCCTGTCCATCTGCACGGACAATGCGCAGTTCCACGCTGAGATGCGGCACGCCGACGGAGCCGGCCTTGCGCCGCAGCCAGTCGAGATCGCCGATCGGTGTGGCGGTGGACGAGCAAGTCTCGCTCATTCCGAAGCCGTTGAGCATCATCACGCCGTCGTCGAGCCAGGCCCGATGATGAGCCGGCGGATTCGGAGAGCCGCCGGTCATGTAGGCGGTCAGACGCGCCAGCTTGCGGCCATCAAAGCCGGGCAGCTGCCGCATGCTCATCGCCATTTGCGTGACGGAAAAGTAGTGCGTGACGGCGAGATCGGGATTGCCGAGACGCTCGTAGGTCGAGGCCGCCTCGAAGCGATGGCTGATCAGGATCCGTCCTCCCATGATCATCATCGACCAGCTCGAACCAAACAGCCCGGCGGTATGAAACAGCGGCATGTCCAGCAGCAGCGTGGAGTTGCCATCCGCCCGCGTGCCCAGCGCCAGGCCCAAGCCGCCTGCAAAACCGTTCAGCAGGCTGACAACTGCGCCCTTGGGTTTGCCGGTGGTTCCGGAACTGTAGAGGAGGGTGATTGGCGCGTGCGGGTCGAGACGCTGTCCCTTGCCGGCATCGTCCGCGGGACACGCCGCCATGGCCTCGGTCAATTCGTCGCGTGCGCCGATGATCAGGCGCGGGCACGCACCGGCGGCGGGCAGCAGATCCGCAAACATCTCCTCATGGATCAGCAGTGCGGGCTCGCAGTCTTCGAGCAGGAAGGCGATCTCGGGTGGTGCCAGGCGCCAGTTCAGCGGCACGAAGATGGCGCCGGTCCGGATGCAGGCCTGCTGCACGATGAGCATCGCCGCAGAGTTGCGGCTCAACATGGCGACGCGGACGCCGGACGTCGCTGCGATGCGCGTGCGCAGCAGGGCTGCAGTGCGGCGCGCATCGAGGTCGAATTGCGCCCAGGTCCAGCTCTTGCCGGTGGCCAGTTCAGTCAGGGCGGTTTTGTCAGGCCACACGCGCGCGTGATGGGCGAGGAAGTCGAGCACCATGGTTTCCATGGCGCAGAAGGTGCCATGAAAGCCCGCTCGCGGGCCAGCATCTTGCGGACCGAAAGACACTTGCGTGTCGGGCCGATTCCGCCAGCAGGTTCAGGCCGGCGAGATCAGCGCGACAATCGCGGTGCCTGCTTCAGCGGTGCTCGAAGCCTTGCCGCCGGCCGCGATATCGGCCGTGCGCAGTCCCTGATCCAGCGCCAGCCTGACCGCCCGCTCCACGGAACGTGCTTCAGCTTCGAGCCCCAGCGAGTGCCTGAGCAGCAGCGCGGCGCTGAGAATCGTGCCGACCGGGTTCGCAATGCCCTTGCCGGCGATGTCGGGCGCGGAGCC
>JBDSGY010000108.1:0-3510 GCA_039918755.1 Steroidobacteraceae bacterium | reverse complement strand
CAGGCAGGCATGGCGGCGCGCACCTGCTGCGCACCCTGCCAGTCGATTTCCAGGATCACGTCATGCTCCGCCGCCAGCTTCTCATCGAGCTGGCGCCGGCTGGTCCCGTACTGGTTGTCGAACACCTGCGCGTGTTCGAGGAACGCGCCGGCCGCCACGAGGGCGTTGAACTCGTCGGTGCTGACGAAGAAATACTCGCGTCCGGGCTCTTCATTAGGGCGGGGCTTGCGCGTGGTATGCGACGTGGACACGCGCAGCTGCGGCAGGCGCGCCAGCAGCGCCTTCACCAGGCTGGTCTTGCCCGCGCCCGAGGGCGCGGAAATCACGTACAGCTTCGCGGAGCGACCTGTGGAATCTGGCATGGGGCGGGAATATAGCGACTATCGACCCCCCAGCGTCGATCTATGCACGGTCTATATATGGGGTGATTCCCGTTGTTTGTGCACCAGCGGATCAGTGGTGGCATAAATCCACTACATTGGAAACGCTTTTGTAACAGTAGATTTGTACCGCTGCTCCACTGACTGCCGTTCGCGCCCCGGTTTATGCTCGACGGTTAATTCCGCCTGCATCAGGAGTCAGAAAGCGCATGTCTGCCACGAATACCCGCCTTGCCCTGCCGATTGCCGCAGCTGTTGCAATGATCCTGGCGGGTTGCCAGAAGGCGCCCCCGCCGCCCGTTGCGGCCGCTCCGGTCTGGAAGCTCGATGAAAGCAGCCTGATGCAGCCCATCACCTTCAACATCGCCGACGTGGATGCCACCCGCAGTGCCTGCGTCGATTTTGGCGCGCATGCGAATGCCAAGTGGCTGGCCGCGAACCCCATTCCCGCGGACCAGACCCGCTGGGGCGCGTTCCACGTGCTGCGCGAGCGGTCACTGCAGGTGCAGCGGCAGATCGCCGAGAACCTGGCCCCGCAGACCAACCCCACTGGCATCCAGAAGCTCATCGCGGACATCTGGGTGACCGGCATGGACGAGAAGAAGCTGAACGAGCAGGGAATCGCCCCGCTGCAGAGCCGGCTTGACGCCATCGCCGCGCTGACCGACGGCGCTTCGGTGGCCGCGTACCTGCGCACTGTCGCAGCGCGCGGTGAAAATCCACTGTTCGCCTTCGGGCCGGAGGCGGACTTCAAGAATTCCCAGATGGTGATGGCCTTTGCCACCCAGGGCGGCACGAACCTGCCGGACAAGAACTACTACTTCGACGCAGACAAGAAGGGCGATCGCGACGCCTACGTGAAGCACATCGCCAAGGTGCTGGAGCTGTCGGGTGTGCCGGCCGCCGATGCAGCCAGGCAGTCCGTCGAAGTGATGGCATTCGAGACGCGCCTGGCGCGCGTGTCGCGCTCGCAGGAAGAGATGTCGCGCGACGTGTCGCTGTACTACAACCCGGTGACGCTGGCCGACGCCGACAAGCTGGCGCCGAATTTCCCGTGGACGGCGTTCTTCGAATCGCAGGGCGTGAAGGCTCCGGAGAAGTTCTCGCTGGCGATGCCTGCGTTCCACAAGGAAGTCAGCAGGATGCTGGCCGATGTGCCGGTAGCGCAGTGGAAGAACTACCTGCGCTACCAGACCATCGACAATGCATCGCCCTACCTGAGCGACGCGTTCATCACGGAACGCTACGCCTTCTACAACAAGCATCTGAACGGGCAGCCCGAGCAGCGGCCGCGCTGGAAGCGCGTGCTCGGTGTGCTGGAAGGCGCGGCCGGCCAGGCCATGGGCCAGCTCTATGTCGAGGTTGCCTTCCCGCCCGAGTCGCGGGAGCGGATGGAAAAGCTGGTGAGCAACCTCACCACGGCGCTGAAGGGGCGCATTGAAAAGCTGACCTGGATGAGCGATGCCACCAAGGCGAAGGCGCTGGCCAAGTGGGGCACGTTCACTCCCAAGATCGGCTATCCCACCAAGTGGCGCGACTGGAGCGGCCTTGCCACCTCGCGCGACAGCTATTTCGGCAATGTGATGGCGGCGCAGGAGTTCAACTACCACTGGGAACTCGGCAAGATCGGCAAGCCGGTGGACAAGACCGAATGGAATCTCACGCCCCAGACCGTGAATGCGCAGTACAACCCGCTGCAGAACGAGATCACCTTTCCCGCAGCCATCCTGCAGCCGCCATTCTTCAATGCGAAAGCCGACGACGCTTTCAACTACGGTGCGATCGGCGCAGTCATCGGCCATGAGCTGACGCATGGCTACGATGACCAGGGCTCGCGCTTCGGGCCCAGCGGCAACATGGAGCAGTGGTGGACGCCCGAGGACGAAAAGAAATTCAAGGCGCTCACCGGCAAGCTGGTGCAGCAGTTCGATGGCTACAAGGTCGGTCCCAACAAGCTGAAGGTCAACGGCAATCTCACGCTGGGTGAGAACATCGCCGATCTCGGTGGCCTGAACATTGCGTACGACGCTTTGCAGGTCGCGGCGGCAGGGCAGCCCGATACGAAGGCGGATGGCCTGACGCGCGACCAGCGTTTCTTCTATGGCTGGGCGTCGGTGTGGCGCAGCCAGGCGCGTCCGGAAGCAGAGAAGGTGCTGCTGAATTCCGATCCGCATGCGCCCGACAGCACGCGGGCCATTGGTGCGCCGACGAACAATGCGGCGTTTGCGGCCGCTTTCGGCTGCAAGGATGGTGACGCGATGGTCAGCAGCGCCGCGAAGCGTGTAGCGATCTGGTAGTTTTTCCGACGGCGCATTGGTCACTTGTTTCCGGCTGCCCGGGAACAGAAGGGCGCACTCGCCTGTTTTCCGCTGCGCGCCATGCGGGAGATTGCCATGGGAGCAAACGCGGTAGCCGCGTGCCTGACTTCGTAGGCGACGTAACGGCTGCCGCGCGCAAATTTATGAGGACCTAATGAACGGATACAGTGTGAAAAAGCGAATCATGGTTACCGGTGGGGCTGGATTTCTCGGCTCGCACCTGTGTGATCGACTGATCGAGCAGGGTCACGACGTGCTGTGTGTCGACAATTTTTTCACAGGCGCCAAAGCCAACGTCGCGCATCTGCTCCCCAATCCCCGCTTTGAGGTCATGCGGCACGACATCACCCTCCCGCTGCATGCCGAAGTCGATGAGATCTACAACCTGGCGTGCCCAGCTTCGCCCGTTCATTACCAGCACAATCCGATAAAGACCACCAAGACCAGCGTGTTTGGTGCGATGCACGTGCTTGGCCTGGCAAAGCGGGTCAACGCGAAAGTCTTCCAGGCATCCACCAGCGAGGTCTACGGCGATCCGCAAGTTCATCCGCAGACCGAAGGCTATTGGGGTCACGTCAATCCCATTGGCATTCGGTCCTGTTATGACGAAGGCAAGCGTTGCGCCGAAACGCTGTTCTTTGACTACCATCGGGAACACCACCTGCGGATCAAGGTGGCAAGAATTTTCAATACGTATGGCCCGCGCATGCACCCCAATGATGGCCGCGTCGTGTCCAATTTCATTGTCCAAGCGCTCAGGGGTGAGCCCATCACAGTGTATGGAACGGGTTTGCAGACTCGATCCTTCTGCT
>JBDSGY010000107.1:0-7685 GCA_039918755.1 Steroidobacteraceae bacterium | reverse complement strand
CGCATGTCGGTGCGCGCGAGCGCGGCGTGGGCTTCGTCTTCCAGCACTACGCGCTGTTCCGCCATCTCACCGTGGCCGAGAACATCGAATTCGCCCTGCGCGTGCGGCGCATGAATGCGGCCGATCGCCGCGCCCGCCGGCAGGAGCTGCTCAAGCTGGTGGCGCTGGAAGGCATGGACCAGCGGCTGCCGGCGCAGCTCTCGGGCGGACAGCAGCAGCGCGTTGCGGTGGCGCGCGCCCTCGCCCACAAGCCGCAGGTGCTGCTGCTCGACGAACCGTTCGGCGCGCTGGACGCGAAGATCCGCGAGGAACTGCGGCGCACGATCCGCGTGGTACAGCGCGAGCTCGGTGTCACCACCGTGCTGGTGACGCATGACCAGGAGGAGGCCTTCGCACTGGCCGATCGCATTGGTGTAATGAATCTCGGTCGCCTGCTGGAAGTGGGCAATCCACACAATCTCTATGCGCGTCCCGCCACGCGTTTCGTCGCCACGTTTCTCGGTGCCGCCAACCTGCTGCTCGCGCAGCAGGGACCCGACGGCGTGCGCGTCGGCAACACGCCGCTCGATGTCACCGGCAATCACGCAACGGCTGCCGGCCGCGAGCATGAAGTGGTCGCCGTGCTGCGCCCTGAGGAAGTGGAGCTCACGGGCGACCGTGACGATCTCATCAGCAGCTTTGTCGGCCGCGCGATGGTCGACGAAGTGCAGTTCACGGGCGCGCTGGAGCGCCTGCGCCTGCGCCTGCTGGACAATCACGAATCGCTGCAGCACCCCGGCGGCGATTCTTCGCTCGCGCGCATCGAAGCCACGCGCTCGCAGCCGGAGCAGCGCGCGCTGCCGCTGCAGGTGGGCAGCGTGGTGGCGCTGGGCGCGCGTCGCCTGCATCTGCTGCCGACACCGCTGTCGAGTTTCGTGGTGCATGCCGAAGATGACGAAGCCGCCCAATTGCTCAGCAGCGACCCGATCCTGGCCACGCTCGCGGCGCGGATGAAGACGCGCGTCACCACCCAGCCCTTCGACAACATGCAGGCTGCCCGCAACGCTACGAATGGCGTGGCCGTGATCGCGGCGGGACCAGCCGCGCCACAGCGCGTCGCGCAACTCCTGCGCGCCGGCTCGAACGAGGTACTGCTGCTCACGGGCCGCGCCGAAGCGCCGCGCCAGATCTGCATCTGCTGGATGGACGATGTCGCCCGCCATGGCACGCTGGCCGTCGCCGCCAGCCTGCTGCGGCACCTGCCGGCCGAAGCCATCTGTGTTGCCGGCGCGCCCACGCAGCGCCGCGACCCCCGGCGCGCTGCCGCGCTGCGCGCGTTGCTCGATGCGCGCTCGGAGGCGCGCGCTGCGCATGCGCTGGAAACACGCACCGAGCTGCTGCCTGGCGAGATGCCAGACGGGCTGCTCGAATACCTGCCCACGCTCGAGCTGCCACTGCTGGTGCTCGGTGTCAGCAACATCGACGCCGCCGCCGCGCTGCTGGAGACCCTGACCATCCGCGCGCAGGGCGTGCCGGTGCTGCTGGTATTCCGCGAGACCGCCGCATGATCGGTGCGCGGCGCGAACGCAGCGTGATCCCCGGCTTCGGCATCACCTTCGGCTTCACCACGTTCTTCCTCTGCGCGATCGTGCTGCTGCCGCTCACGGCACTGGTGATGAAGGGCGCGAGCATGGACTGGGCGCGCTTCATCGCCGTGGTCACCAATCCGCGCGCGATCGCCTCGTACAAGCTGAGCTTCGGCGCGTCGCTGCAGGCCGCCAGCATCAATATCGTGTTCGGCTTCATCGTCGCGTGGACGCTGGTGCGCTACCGGTTTCCGGGCCGGCGTTTTGTCGACGCCATCATCGACATGCCCTTCGCCTTGCCCACGGCCGTATCCGGCCTCGCGCTCACGGCCGTGTTTGCCGGCAACGGCTGGATCGGACAGTACCTCGAGCCGCTGGGCATCAAGGTCGCGTACGCCCCACTGGGCATTACGCTCGCGCTCACGCTCATCGGCATGCCCTTCGTGGTGCGCACGGTGCAGCCCGCGCTGCTGGAACTGCCACGCGACGTGGAGGAGGCCGCCGCGACGCTCGGCGCCAGCCCTGCGTACACTTTTTTCCGTGTCATCCTGCCCGCGCTGATGCCGGCCATCCTCACCGGCTTCACGCTCGCGTTTGCGCGAGGCGTGGGTGAATACGGCTCGGTGATTTTCATCGCGGGCAATATCCCGCTGCAGACCGAGATCACGCCGCTGCTAATCGTGATCCGGCTCGAGGAATATGACTACGCCGCCGCCGCGGCACTGGGCTGCGTAATGCTGGCCATTTCCTTCCTGATGCTGCTGACCATCAACCTGCTGCAGCACTGGGGCCGGCGCCGCGTCAGCGCCGCGGGACGCCGATGACCCGCGCCCTGCTCATCGCCGTCTCGATCGCCTTCCTGGGCACGCTGCTGTTTGCGCCGCTGGCGGTGGTGTTCATCACCGCGCTGAGTCACGGATGGGAAGCCTGGCTCACCAGCTTCAGCGACAGCGACACCGGCGCCGCCATCCGGCTCACGCTCATCGCCGCGGCCATCGTGGTGCCGCTGAACACGCTGTTCGGCATCTGTGCCGCGTGGTGCATTGCCAAGTTCGAGTTCCCCGGCAAGAGCTTCCTCATCACGCTGATCGACCTGCCACTCGCGGTGTCGCCAGTGGTGTCCGGCCTGGTCTACGTGCTGATGTTCGGCCTGCAGGGATGGTTCGGCGCCTGGCTGCAGGAACATGACATCAGCATCATCTTCGCGCTGCCCGGCATCGTGCTGGCCACGATGTTCGTCACCTTCCCGTATGTGGCGCGCGAACTCATTCCGCTGATGCAGCAGATGGGCAATGATGAAGAAGAAGCCGCCATCACGCTCGGGGCTGGCGGCTGGTTCACGTTCTTCCACGTTACCCTGCCGCGCATCCGCTGGGGCCTGATGTACGGCGTCATCCTGTGCAATGCACGCGCCATGGGTGAATTCGGCGCCGTGTCCGTGGTTTCGGGGCATATCCGCGGCCTGACCAACACCATGCCGCTGCATATCGAGATCCTGTACCAGGAATACAATTTCGTCGGCGCATTTGCCGTGGCGTCGCTGCTGTCGCTGCTCGCCGTGTTCACGCTGATCATCAAGTCCCTGCTGGAATGGCGCATGGGAATCCGCCATCGATGAAGCGCAACAGCCTCGGCTGGTGGCTCGCCGCCATCAATGTGCTGATCGTGCTGGTGGTGGCCGCCGGTGTGTCCTGGGCTGCCATCGATCTGCTCGAGCGCCTCGGTGACAGCCAGCAGCGGGCGCGCGTGCAGCTGGCCGGCGCCGATGCGCGCGCCGCGCTGGCGCGAATGGGCGAAGACACCCTCACCTATGCGCAGGTGCTGTCGGAACGGCCCACGCTGCGCCGGCTGCTTGAACAACGCGACCTGACCAACCTGCCACCGTTCCTGCAGCGCTTCTGCGGCACGGCCGGCGTGGATGCGTGCGCTGTGCTTGAGAATGGCAAGCTGCTCGCGGCGGCGGGCGTGCCCGTGGCCTGGGAGTCGCTGATTCCCGCGGTGCGCGAACAGGGCGACCGCTTCATGGTGTCGCCGGTGGATGTCTCGGATGCGTATCTGGGCGCGACGGTGAAGCTTGATGCCATCGGACCCGGCCTCGAAGTCGCGGTCGCGCACATCCTGAATGACAAGCTCGCCGCTACGCTCGAGTCGCAGCCCGGCGTGGAAGTGCGACTGCGCAGCTATCGCAATTTCAACCAGGCGCCGGTCGATGCGTTCACGTCGCTGCATACCACGGCGCTGGCCGATGGCCGTTTTGCCGTCGCCCATCTGGATGCCCTGCATCTGTATGCCGCCAGCCATCCCGTGTTCTCCTCCACCGGCGAGGGCATCGTGCTCATCGAAACGCGGCTGTCGGCGACACAGGTCGACAGCGATGTGGATGCGCTGAAGCGCCGGCTGCTGTGGATGGCCGCCGTGCTGGGCGCACTCGCGCTGCTTGGCGGCGTGCTGCTGGGCAGGCGCGTCACCGGCCCCACCGAAGCGCTGACGGCAGCGGCCGCGCGGCTCGGACAGGGCGATTTCGCAGCTTCCATTCCCACCGGCGGTCCCGCGGAGATCGGCCAGCTGGCGCGCACGATGGATGACATGCGGCGCAATCTCATCGATCTCACCGGCACGCTGCGCCAGCGCGAAGCCGAAGCGCAGGCCGTGCTCAGCGGCATCGTCGAAGGCGTCTACGCCGTCGACAGCCAGCGGCGCATCACCTATATCAACGAGACCGCGGCCCGCCTGCTCGGCGTCACTGCCACTGACGCCATCGGTCGCTTCTGCGGCGATGTGCTCAAGCCGGGCGACGTCGACGGTGTTTCGCCCTGCGTAAGCAGCTGCCCCATCCTGCAGGCGCGCCAGAGCGGTTCGGCCACCGCTGTCGAGCAACTGCACACCCGCGCCGGCGTGCGCCGCATGGTGCTCACCAGCGCCAGGCCGCAGGACGAACTGCAGGTGCAGGTGCTGCGCGACGAGACGGAACTCGAGGCCGTGCGTCGCGCGCGCGACACCGTGCTCGCCAATGTGTCGCATGAATTCCGCACGCCGCTGGCGGCGCAGCTCGCCTCCATCGAACTGCTGCGTGAAGGCCTGTACACGCGCACGCCAGCGCAGCTGGAAGAACTGGTGCTGTCGCTGGAGCGCGGCACCACGCGGCTGGCGCAGCTCATCGACAACCTGCTCGAGAGCGTGCGCATTGAAAGCGGCCAGCTCGACATCCGGCGGCAGAGCATCGATCTCGTGGACGTCATCGACCACGCGGTGAGCACCGTCGACGCATTGCTGCGGCAGCGCGCACAGACCATCGAAACCAGCCTGCCGGACGATCTGGCGCTGCATGGCGATGCCGTGCGGCTGACGCAGGTGTTCGTGAACCTGCTCGCCAATGCCAGCAAGTTCGCGCCATCGCACAGTCTGATCCGCATCGGCGCCGAACGGCGCGATGGCCGCCTGCTCGCCTGGGTCGAAGATCCAGGTCCGGGCCTGCCGGCGAACGCGCAGGCATCGGTCTTCGAACGCTTCAGTCGCGGCGGTGTCGAACCTGCTCCCAGCGGCATGGGTCTGGGTCTTTCCATCTCGCGCTCGATTGTCGAGCGGCACGGCGGCACACTGGACGCTTCGCGCACTGCCGATGACCGCACGCGCTTCACGCTTTCGTTGCCGCTGGAACCCTAGCCGATGAAGATCCTGGTAGCCGATGACGATCCCGATCTGCTCGATCTGGTCGCCTATGCGCTGAGCCAGACCGGCTACCTGGTGGTCAAGGCGAGCGATGGCACCGCGGCGCTTGCCAACTTCGAGGCCGAGGCCCCCGACATGGTGATCCTCGACATCAACATGCCCGGCATGACTGGCTTCGAGGTGTGCTCCGCGATCCGTGGCCGCAGCACCGTGCCGGTGATGATGCTCACCGCACGCGGCGAAGAGCAGGATCTGGTGCGCGCGCTCGATCTGGGCGCCGATGACTATCTCACCAAGCCATTCAGTCCGCGCACGCTGCTGGCGCGCGTCAAGGCACTGCTGCGCCGCGCACGGCTCGAACGCAGCACGGGTCCGATGACCGCCGGTCGCGTCACGCTCGATTCGGACGACAACACGGTGAAGGTCGGCACGGCCCAACCGATCGCACTGACCAAACTGGAATTCCGGCTGATGCAGGCGCTGCTGGCGCAGGCTGGTCGTGCCGTGCATTCCGACCGGCTGCTGGTGCTGGTGTGGGGACATCGCGGCGCCGGGGACCGGCAGCTGCTGAAGCAGCTGGTGCATCGCCTGCGCCACAAGATCGAAGCGAACCCCGGCGCACCGCAGCTGCTGCAGACCGCTGCGGTTTCCGGCTACAAACTGGTTACCGAATAAGTCGCGCCTACTTGCCGGGCCGACGCGGTCCGCGCGTGGTGGTGTCGATCACGTACACCGAGCCCCGCCCAAGCACATACAACTGTGCGCGGTTCTTGCGACCTGCGAAGGCCAGGTTCTGCGGCGGCTTCACGAAGCTGATGATGCCCAGCGGCTCGCCATCCGGCGAGAACACCTGCACACCCAGCGTGGTCGCCACATACACGCGATTCTTGTCGTCCACCGCGACGCCGTCCGCGCCCGAGCCCGGTGGTGGCGCCGGTGCTGCGCCCTGTGCCGCAGGCGCAGCCTGAGGCATCTGCAGGCGTGCAAAGTTGCTGCGCCGACCGACGTTGCCGTCGCGGTCCAGAGCGAAGGCGACGACCCACTGACTGGCGGTATTCGCGACGAACAGCTTGCGCTCGTCCCTGGCCAGCGCAATGCCGTTGGGCGTTTCGATGTCGTCGGCGATGCGCAGCAGCTCGCCAGCCGCAGTGAGTTGATAGACCGACGACTTCTTCGGCGTTGCGGGCGGTGCAGCGCCGGGCGCAGGCGCACCCACCGGGTCGGTGAAGTAGATGGCGCCGCCCTTGCCCACGACCAGGTCATTGGGCCGGTTGAATGGCGTGCCCTGGTAGTCCTTGACCAGCACCTTCGGTTCCGAGCCCGGCGTCAACATGGCGATGGCGGGCACCGGCCCTGTCAGCGTCGCGACCACCTCCCCCTTCGGCGTCAGGGCCAGCGCATTGGCGCCGCCGGTCTTGTCCATCCACACGGAGCTGGACCCGTCCGGCGCGATGCGCACGATGCGGCCGGCGCGATTCTCGGTGAACAGCAGACTGCCATCTTCCTGCGGCACGGGGCCTTCCGTCCCGTCGAAGCCATCCTTCACCAGCGTGATGCGCGTGCCATGCGAAAACCACGTCGGGAATGTCGTTGATCACGGATTCCTGCGCGCTGGCAGAAATGGCCACGCCTGCGAGCGTCGCAAGTACGGCAACCGGGGCGGCAAATCCACGAATCTTCATGAGCGGCGTCCTGCTGGAAAACAAGACGCCCATTGTATTGAATCTCCCGGCGCCGGGGAGCCGGGGTGGCGCTGGTCAGGCGAGATGCTTGCGGAAATGCGCGATCGTGCGCTCCCAGGCGAGGTTCGCCGCCTTCTCGTTGTAGCGCGGCGTCGAATTGTTGTGAAAGCCGTGCTGCGTGCCGTCGTAGAAATGCGCCTCGTAGGGGACCTTGCCGGCCTTCAGTCCCGCTTCGTAGGCCGGCCACATCCCGTTGATCCGCTCGTCGGTGCCTGCGTATTGCAGCACCAGCGGCGTGCGGATCTTGGCGACTTCTTCCGCCGCCGGCGCTGCGCCATAGAAAGGGACGCCCGCATTCAGGTCGGCGCCGATGGCCACCGCAAGGTTGTTGATCATGCCGCCGCCCCAGCAGAAGCCGGTGGCGCCGAGCTTGCCGTTCGACAACGCGTGCGTCTTCAGAAACCGGGCGCTGTTGACCATGTCCTGGCGCAACTTCGCCTGGTCCAGGCCCGACTGCAGCGTACGGCCATCGTCGTCGTTGCCCGGATAGCCGCCCACAGGGGCAAGACCGTCCGGCGCCAGCGCGACGAATCCGGCCACGGCCGCGCGTCGCGCCACGTCTTCGACATAAGGATTGAGGCCGCGATTCTCGTGGAATACGAGCACGGCCGGGAATGGACCGGTGCCAGTCGGCTGCACCAGGTAACCCCGCATCTTGCCCGAGTTGCCGCCCGGGGAAGGGTAGTCCACGTAATGCGCCTTGATGCGC
>JBDSGY010000106.1:0-4960 GCA_039918755.1 Steroidobacteraceae bacterium | reverse complement strand
CAGCAGCGACCACCGCGTTGCCACTGGCGAGATCAAATCCCTCGTTCGCGACATAAATGCCACCGGCGAATGGGAGAGAGCAGTGTGTGCATCGCGAAGGCTGTTCCGGGCGAGGGGCTCTTTACGTGAGGTCGCCCGCCAGTGATTGCAAGGCCGCGAGCGCCGTGAGAGCGGCGGTTTCCGTACGCAGCACCCTGGGCCCCAGCTGGCAGGATTGGAAACCCGCGTTTTTGGCCAGCTGCACTTCCTGCGAATCCAGGCCGCCTTCCGGTCCAACCAGCAGACAGATCGATGGCGCCTGCGAGCTGCCCGCAGAGGCTGCTGCCAGCAGCGTCTTCAATGTGCCTGCAGCAGCTTCGGGAACAAGCAACAGTTTCAACTGCGCTGCACTCGCCTCGACTGCGGTGGCCAGACCAGCGGGAGACGCAACGGTCGGGATGCGTTCGCGCCCGCTCTGTTCGCACGCGCCGATCACCACGCCCTGCCAGTGCAGCATCTTGCGCGCTGATGTGTGTTCATCCAGTTTCACGGTGCTGCGTGCAGTGCTCACCGGTACCACCGCGGTCACGCCCAGTTCGGTGGCCTTCTGGAGGATCAGGTCCATCTTCTCGCCGCGGGCGATGCCCTGCAGCAGCGTCACCTGCAGCGGCGATTCGGTCGCCGTGTGCTGGTAAGCGCCGAGCCGCAACAGCACGGCATCGCGCTGCACCGATTCAATCACTGCGTCGAATTCACCGCCCCGGCCATTGAATGCGCGCAGCGTCGCGCCAACCTGCAGCCGCAGCACGCGGGTGAGATGCTGGGCGGGCGCGGCAGGCAGCGACACGGCAGCGCCTGCAGCCAGCGGCGCGTCGACGTAAATCCGCGTCAGTCGCACGTCGCAGCCTCGATGCCGGTGCGCGTGATGTCTGCGAGCAGGTCGATTTCATCGGGCGTGATGACATAGGGAGGCATGTAGTAGACGACATTGCCGATCGGCCGCAGCAGCGCGCCACGCGTCAGCGCGTGCCTGTAAAGCTTCAGGCCGCGGCGCTCGCGGAAGTCATAGGGCTCGCGAGTGCGGCGATCCTTCACCATCTCAACGGCCAGGATCATTCCCTGCTGGCGCACGTCACCCACGTGCGGATGATCGGCGAGTTCCGCGGTGGCACGCGCCATATGCGCTGCCAGCGCTCGATTGCGTTCGATCACCGGTTCGCTGGCAAATATCCCCAGCGTCGCGCGCGCTGCGGCGCAGGCGAGCGGATTGCCGGTGTAGCTGTGCGAATGCAGGAACGCGTTCAGCTTCGTGTATTCGTCATAGAACGCCGCGTAGACATGCTGTGTGGTCAATACTGCCGACAGCGGCAGGTAGCCGCCGGTGAGCCCCTTCGACAGGCACAGGAAGTCGGGCGTGATCTGCGCCTGCTCGCAGGCGAACAGCGTGCCGGTGCGGCCAAAGCCCACGGCGATCTCGTCCGCAATCAGATGCACATCGAACTCGTTGCAGGCCTCGCGCAGCAGGCGCAGATAAACCGGGTGATACATGCGCATGCTGCCCGCGCATTGCACCAGTGGCTCGACGATTACGGCCGCGGCTTCGTGCGCATGCTTCGCCAGCAGCTCGCGCATGGGTTCGAACTGGCGGCGCGAATGGGCTTCCTGTGATTCGCCCGCCTCGCGCAGATAGCCGTCCGGAGACGGCGCGGTGATGACATCCATCAGCAGCGGGGCGTAGATGTCCTTGTAAAGGGCGACATTGCCCACGGCGAGTGCGCCAAGGGTTTCGCCGTGATAGCTGTTCGCAAGGGTGATGAACCTTTGCTTGCCTGGCTTGCCGCTGTTGCGCCAGAAATGAAAGCTCATCTTGACGGCCACTTCGACGGCGGCCGAGCCATTGTCAGCGAAGAAGCAGCGCGCCAGCCCCGGTGGTGCAAGGCGGATCAGGCTTTCAGCCACATCCACGGCCGGCTCGTGCGTGAAGCCGGCAAAGATCACGTGTTCCAGCTCGTCCAGCTGCCGCGCCACTGCGCCACTGATGGTGGGGTTGGCATGGCCGAACAAGTTGACCCACCACGAGCTGATGGCGTCCAGGTAGCGCCGCCCGTCCATGGCCTCGAGCCACACGCCCTGTCCGCGGCGTATGGGAATGAGCGGAATTTCCCGCTCGTGATCCTTCATCTGCGTGCAGGGATGCCAGACGGCAGCGAGGTCGCGGGCGGCCAGCGGCGGGAGATTGTCGTGGGAGGCTGTCATGCGGGCATAATGATCCTACAAGCCGTCCGGTCCTGGGGGATCCATGCAAAATTCGAAATTCGTGCCGACCAGCCTCATGTTGGCGGCAGTGTTGATCGCAGGCATCAGCGGCTGCAGCAAGGCGCCCGACACCGCCCAGGCGCCCGCTGCACCTGCCCCAACCGGAAAGCTCGATGCGCAGCGGCTGCTGGCCGTGGCGTCCGAGCCGGGTGCGTGGCTCACCTCCGGACGTGACTTCGGCAAGACCCACTATTCGCCGCTCGAACTGATCAACCAGCAGAATGTGGCCATGCTCGGCTTTGCCTGGCAATACGAAACCGGCACCGTGCGTGGCATGGAAGCCACGCCGGTGGTGATCGACGGGGTGATGTACGTGACCGGCGTCGCGGGCCGTGTGTACGCACTCGACGCCGCCAGCGGCAAGCTGCTGTGGCAGTTCGAACCGCCGGTGGATTACCGCTATGCGCGCAGCGCCTGCTGCGACATCGTCAACCGCGGCCTGGCCGTATGGCAGGGCAGGATCTATGTTTCTGCCTTCGATGGCGTGCTGTACTCATTGAACGCCGCCGACGGCAAGGTGCTGTGGAAGGTCGAGACCATCGATGACCACACCCGCGCCTATTCCAGCACCGGCGCACCGCAGGTCGCTGGCAAGGTGGTGGTAATCGGCAATGGCGGCGCCGAATTCGATTCGCGCGGCTATGTCAGCGGCTACGACCTCGAAACCGGCAAGATGGTGTGGCGCTTCTACACCGTGCCTGGCGACCCGTCGAAGCCCTATGAGAGCAAGGCGCTCGAGATGGCCGCCAAGACCTGGAAGGGCAATGACTGGAAGCTGGGCAATGGCGGCAATGCCTGGGACGCCATCAGCTACGACCCCGAGCTGAACCTGGTCTACTTCGGCACAGCCAACGGCGCGCCATGGGCAATGGGCTCCCGCAGCCCCGGCGGCGGCGACAACCTGTTCCTGGCCTCCATCGTCGCCGTCAATGCAGACACCGGGGAATACGCCTGGCATTACCAGACCACGCCGGGCGAGCGCTGGGACTATGACGCTACGCCGCACATCATGCTGGCGACGCTGAAACTCGATGGCCAGGACCGCAAGGTGCTGATGCAGGCTTCGAAGAACGGCTTCTTCTATGTCATCGACCGCAAGAGCGGCGAGCTGCTGTCCGCCGACAAGTTTGTCGAGGTCACCTGGGCGAAGGGCGTGGACATGAAGACGGGCCGGCCCATTGAGGATCCGGCGGTAGCGAGCTACTCCGAGTCGAAGGCCACGCTGGTGTTTCCGTCGGCCGTCGGCGCGCACAACTTCAATCCCATGTCGCTGAGCGCGAAGACGGGCCTGGTCTACCTGCCCACCGTGCATGGCGGCATGATGCTGGCGGAGAGTCCGAAGACCACGGCCTATCTGCCTGGTCGCATGAACTCGCGCGTGCAGGTGGGGTTCTCGATCCAGCTCGCGGCGCCGCAGAGCCTGCCGCCCATCCTGCGCCCGCTGGCTGATCCGAAGTTCCTGAAGACGCAGCCAAGCGTGGAGATGTCGGCCGCCCTGAAGGCGTGGGACCCGGTGGCACGCAAGGTCGTGTGGAGCGTGCCAGCCACCTCGTTCATGGACCACGGCGGTGTGCTTTCCACTGCCGGTGGTCTGGTGGTGCAGGGCGGTCTCGACGGCAAGCTGCGCGTATACAGCGATGCCGACGGCAAGCTGCTGAAGGAAATCGAGGTCGGCACCGCGATGATCGCCGCGCCCAGCACCTATACCGTCAACGGCGTGCAGTACATCGCCCTCGTGGCCGGCAGCGGCGGCGGCGGCTGGAACAGCTGGATGCCGCAGAACATCGCGTCCACGAAGGGCAATGCGAACCGCATCCTCGCGTTCCGGCTCGATGGCGGGGTGACGCCCGTGCCCCCTGATCTGCCGCCGGTCGGCCCGTTCCCGGAGCCGCCGGCACAGACCGGCACGGCCGCGGATATCGCCGCTGGCGCGGGCTTGTTCGCAGCCAATTGCGCCAACTGCCATGGCAATGCGCCACGCGCGCCAGTGCCGGACCTGCGCCGCGCCAGTGCCGCAACGCATGCTGCCTTCAAGGAGATCGTGTTGCGTGGCGCGCTGCAGCCGCGCGGCATGCCGCGCTGGGATGACCTGCTGTCAGAAGCCCAGGCGGACCAGATTCACGCCTATGTGATTTCGGTAGCGCGCCAGGCATATGGCGAGCAGCAGAAGGGCGCGCCGGCACCTGCAGGCGCACCGGCCCTGAAAGAGGGGCATCTCTAGTCCCACGTGCCTGTTCACGGCCTGTCGTAGGTGAAGCCGATCACATAGCGGCGGCCGAGCACATCGAACAGGCTCTCATTCGTGGGAGCCGAGCCGATGAACGTCCAGTCCGGCGCCCGCGGTGGATTGTGGTCGAAGAGATTGCTGGCCTGGGCGTAGAAGGTCAGGCCGGGAACCTGGCGCAGGCTCCAGCTACCTCGCAGATTCGTGTACGCCGCTGCGGCCACGTGGTTGTTGTCGATGTCGGCGCTGCCCAGCGTCGCGCTGTAGCGCCCGCTGCTGATCAGCCTTTCGTGCAGCGTCAGCTGCAGTGAATCCCGGCGATAGGCCACCGACATGTTTGCCTGCCATGCGGGCGCACCGCCGACCATGCCCGTCTGATCGGATCGATCCACCTTGATGCCGGTGAGGCCAGTCTCCGACATCGCAAGCGTGCGGTTGCCG
>JBDSGY010000105.1:0-7168 GCA_039918755.1 Steroidobacteraceae bacterium | reverse complement strand
GCCATATCCCGCGGGCACGAGAGAACATGCCGCAGATCCTGATCGTTGAAGACGAAGTCGCCATTGCCGATGCGCTGCTGTTCGCGCTGAACAGCGAGGGCTTCGCCACCCGGCATGTCACCCTTGCCGGCGAAGCGCTGGATTTGCTGCGCCGCAATGGCATCGACCTCGTGATTCTCGACGTCGGGCTGCCCGACATGACCGGTTTCCAGATGTGCAAGGCGCTGCGCCAGTTCTCCGAAGTGCCCGTGATCTTCCTGACAGCTCGCGCCGAAGAGATAGACCGCGTGGTGGGTCTCGAAATCGGTGCGGACGACTACGTGGTGAAGCCATTCAGCCCGCGAGAAGTGGTGGCGCGGGTGCGCGCCATCCTCAAGCGCAGCCGGGCGGCGGCGCAGGACGGCGCGGCAAGGGCGGATGCCGAGTTCCGCGTCGATGCAGAGCGCATGCAGATTCATTTCTGCCACAGCCTGCTGAAGCTCACCGCGCTGGAATTCCGGCTGCTGAACCTGCTGGTGGCAACACCCGAGCGCGTGCAGAGCCGGGAGCAGCTGCTGGTGGCGCTCGGCATGGCGGCCGATTCCGGCTATGCGCGCAACATTGATTCCCATATCAAGGCACTGCGCGCGAAGCTGCGTGAAGTGGCGCCGGATCGCGACCCCATCCACACGCACCGGGGCTTTGGCTACAGCTACCAGCCACATGCCAGCGCGACTGCCGGACCGTGAAGCCGCTGTCCCTCACGCTGCGTCTGTTCCTGTTTGGCAGCGCGGTCGTGGCATTGGCCGGCTGGTTCGCCTTGTACCAGGTGCTGGATGAGGTGAAGCCTGCTGTCAGGCAGTCCACCGAGGAGACGCTGGTCGACACCGCCAACCTGCTCGCCGAAATGGTGGCCACGGATCTGCGCGCCGGCACGCTGCAGCAGGGCGATCTGGCGCGAGTGCTGGCTGCGTATGGCAAGCGTCACCCCGCCGCCGACATCTGGGGCATCCGGAAAGATGGCGTGACACATCGCATCTATGTCACCGACGGCAAAGGCATCGTGCTGCTGGATTCCTCCGGACTTGACGTGGGCAGGGATTTCTCGCGCTGGAACGACGTGCAGCGGACCTTGCAGGGCAAGTATGGAGCCCGCACCACGGAGGAGATTCCAGGCGATGAGCGCAGCACGGTGATGTACGTGGCGGCGCCGGTGCGCGATGCGGGCAGCATCATCGGTGTGGTCACCGTTGCGAAGCCCAATCGCAGCGTGCAGCCCTATATCGAGCGGGCGCAGCGGCGGCTGGTGATTCTCGCCGGGCTGTTCATTGCGGGTGGACTCGCCATCGGAGGGCTGCTGTCCTGGTGGCTCAGTCGTTCCATCAAGCGGCTGACAAGTTATGCGGATGCCGTCACCGCAGGCGAGCTGCCTGCGGTGCCTTCACTGCCCGGCGGCGAACTCAACCAGCTGGCTGCAGCGCTCGACACCATGCGTTCGAGGCTGGAGGGCAAGGCCTATGTCGAGCGCTACGTGCAGACGTTGACCCATGAACTGAAGAGCCCGCTGGCGGCCATCCAGGGTGCATCCGAATTGCTGCGCCAGGAAATGCCGCCCGTGCAGCGCGAGAAATTCCTGACCAACATCGACGTGGAGACCGCGCGGCTGAAGTCCCTTAGCGAGCGTCTGCTGCACCTCGCGAAGGTGGAGCAGCGGCGCGAACTGGAGGAGCGGGTGGCGATCCCGCTGCGCGCGATGACGGGCGAACTGCTCGCGTCGCTGGCTGTGCGACTCACTGTCGCCGGTGTCTCTGCCAGCAACCTGGTGCCGGCAGGCGCAGTCGTGACGGGCGAACGCTTCCTGTTGCAGCAGGCGCTGCTGAACCTGCTGGAGAACGCGATCGATTTCACGCCCGCAGGGCGTGGACTGATGATCGAAGCCGGGCACGAAATGGCACCGGGCGGCGCGCCCATGATCGCCGTCAGCGTGTTCAACGAAGGCGAGCCGATACCGGACTATGCGTTGCCCCGCGTCACCGAGCGGTTCTATTCCCTGCCCCGACCTGCCACCGGCCGCAAGAGCACCGGCCTGGGGCTTAACTTCGTGCAGGAAGTGGCGCTGTTGCATGGGGGCGTGTTCCGCATTGGCAATGAAGCGGGCGGCGTGTGGGCGGCACTGGTCCTGCCGCTATAGCTGAGCGCGACCTCCACACAAACTCCACAGACACTCCACCGTCTGCCACACGGGAGGTGCGGATACTGCAGTTCAACTGAAATTGCAGGGACTCCGACATGACCGATCCGAACCGCATGATCAACCGCTTCCTCCCGATCCTGAAGATCGGCGCGATCCTCGTGCTCACCGTGATGCTGCTGCTGCCAATGGCGCGCATCCACGGACTGATCCAGGAGCGGCAGGCGCTGCGCGATGGCGTTGTGCAGGACATCGCGCGCAGCGCTGCGTATGCGCAGACGCTGACCGGACCGGTGATCATCGTCCCCTACACGCGCAAGCTGCAGGAGCAGCAACTCGACGCCGACCGCAAGGTCGTCACGGTGACGCGCGAGGTTGCGGGCGAGCTGCGCCTGCTGCCTGCCACCATGGATCTGGCCGGCCAGCTCGGCACGGAGGAGCGCAGGCGGGGCATCTATCGCGCGCGCATCTTCAATGCCGACACGAGGCTCACGGGGCGCTTTGACATCGCACCCGGCTACGGCGTGGCAGATGACGTGCAGAGCTACCGCTTCGGCGCGGCGCACCTCGTGCTCGGCATCAGCGATATCCGCGGCATCGGCAATGCGCTGGCACTGCAGGCCAATGGCACCAGCGTGAACTTCGAGCCCGGCACCGGTACCGAACTGCTGGCCAGCGGCGTACATGCGCCGTTGATGAGCCTCACGGCCAGTGCGGCGCCCCAGAGTGTCAGCTACCAGTTCGATCTGAAGCTGCAGGGCACCGGGTATTTCCAGGTCGCGCCCGTCGGTCGGGATACCCACGTGATGCTGAGCTCCAACTGGCCGCATCCGAGCTTTGCCGGCGAGTTCCTGCCGAAGGCGCGCGAAGTCAGCAGCAAGGGCTTCTCTGCGGAATGGCAGACTTCGTTCTTTGCCACCAACATGGAAGAATCGCTGGCACGTTGCCAGCCAAACGCTGACGCCAGCAACCACACTTGTGACGCATTCCACGCGCAGCACTTCGGCGTGAGTTTTGTCGATCCCGTTGACCAGTACCTGAAGAGCGAGCGCGCCACCAAGTATGCGTTCCTCTTCATCGGGCTGACCTTCGCAGGATTCTTCCTGTTCGAAGTGCTGCGTCGCTACAGCGTGCACCCGGTGCAGTACGGGCTGGTGGGTCTCGCGCTCGCGCTGTTCTTCCTGCTGCTGCTGTCGTTTTCCGAGCAAATCGGCTTCGCGGCAGCCTATGCAGTGTCTGCGGTCGCCTGTGTCGGGCTCATCACTTATTATGTTGCCAGCGTGCTCGGAAGCCTGGCGCATGGCGCCGCATTCGGCGTGGCACTGGCCAGCCTGTATGGCCTGCTGTACGGCATCCTCAGTTCAGAGGACTACGCGCTGCTCATGGGCTCGCTGCTGGTGTTCGGCCTGCTGGCGACGGTGATGATTCTGACCCGCCGTGTGATCTGGGGCGCAATAGGGCCGCCGCAGCCAGCGTAGAATCGGCGGGATGCGCAGACTTGCAGTAGTTCCGCTCTTTCTGATGTTGTCGGCCTGCGCCAGCTTTCGGCCGTTGCCCGCGCCGCCGGTCGCCGGCGAGCAGCCCGAACTGTCGACACTATCGGTCATAGGCCCCAGGGGCCAGCTGGACCGTGCGGCGCGCGAGCGCATCACACAGCGGCTGTCCCGCTTCGGCGATGACAACCTGCTGGAGCGTCACCTGGCCACGATGCAGGCGGTCAGCGATGCGCCGCTGATCACCGGCAACAAGGTCACGCTGCTGGTCGACGGTCCGCGCGCGTATGCGGCGATGTTTTCCGCCATCGCCGCCGCGCAGCAGCACATCAACATCGAGATGTACATCTTCGACGAAGCACATCAGGGCGAGAAGGCGCTGACAGACCTGCTGGTCGAGCGGGCCACGCACGGCGTGGCGATCAATGTGTTGTATGACGCGGTCGGCTCGAGCGAGACGCCGCCGGAAGTCTTCGACAAACTGCGTGGCGCGGGCGTGAAGCTGTGTGCCTTCAACCCGCTCGACCTGGGGGCCAATCGCACCGGCGACTTCGTCCAGCGCGACCATCGGAAGATCGTGGTGGTCGACGGCCAGCAGGCATTCACCGGCGGCATCAACTTCAGCGCTACCTACAGCAGCAGTTCCCGCGTGCGCCGCGCTCGCGTGGTCGATGCCAAGAAGGATGGCTGGCGGGACACGCAGATCCAGGTGCAGGGCCCTGCCGCCATCGAGATGCAGAAACTGTTCCTGAACAGCTGGTCCAAGCAGAAGTGTCCCGACATGGCGGCGCTTGATTACCTGCCCGCACCACCCGAGGCCGGCGGCACGCTCCTGCGCATCGATGCGAGCTCGGTCGATTCACGCCGCAACGAGACTTATATCGCGGCACTGTCGGCCGTCACGTTCGCGGTGAAGTCGATCGACCTCACGATGGCGTATTTCTCGCCGGACAGCCAGCTCGAGGACGCTTTGCGTGCCGCAGCGAAGCGCGGCGTCAAGGTGCGGCTGCTGCTGCCTGGTCTCAGCGATTTCGGCGGCATCGTGCAGGCCGGTCGCGCGCACTACAACCGGTTGATGAAGGACGGCATCGAGATCTACGAGGAACGGCGTTCGCTGCTGCATGCCAAGACGCTGTCGATCGACGGCATCTGGAGCACGGTGGGATCCGCCAACTGGGACTGGCTGAGCTTCGCGCGCAACGATGAGATCAATGTCGTCGTGATCGATCAGGGATTCGCAGGTGAGATGCGAACGCTGTACGACGATGACCTGACGCAGGCGACGCCGATCACGCGCGCCGAATGGAAGAAGCGGCCGATCAAACAGAAGCTGCGCGAGCGCTTCTGGGTGATCTGGGAACGCATGCTTTGAAGGCGCGGCGGAGGCATCAGCCGCCGTTCGACTTGATCAGCGCCGCGCAGTCGGCATCCTGAGCGCGGCCTGGGTCGATGAAGGCCGCGATCGCTGCAAGCGGTGTAAGCAGCACGCCGAGCGCCACACCCGCGCCCGCCTGTGCGAGCGAGCGCCGGCCCTTGAGCCCGATGGCTGGGTCCGCCAGGGTTCCCTGCACGGCCACCGATGTGCGCAGACGCAGCCTGACGTTCTTGGGATGGCCGCGGAACTCGAAATCCAGCGCTTCGGATTCCAGATCCATCGTTCCCGTTCCCGTGATCAGCACCGGCGCGGTGTCGATGACCAGGGCCTTTGACGTGAGCTTGCCGTCATCGAGATCCAGCGCAACCACGCCGCAGCGCAGCGTCGTCATTGTCTGCTTGCCGGACAGCATCAGCCCAAGGGCGCGAAAATCAATGCCACCCATTTCCGCCAGCGAGGCGCGGATCTCGCCCCGCGGCAGTATCGCCACCATTGAGCCATCGGCACCGGCGGCCAGTTGGTGCACGGAGCGTCCCTTGCCGCTCAGCCGCACCTTGGCGCGCAACAGGCCCCTGAGCGGTGGCGGGCCGCCATTCCTGCCAAACTGGCTGAGCTGCAGGCCATCAAGATCCATCGTCAGTGCTGTGGCCGCAATGTCCGTCGAGCCGTCGAACTTCCATTGCGCCGTCACTTTGCCATCGGCAAATTTCGCGGACGCTGGTGCGACGGTCAGTACACCGCGATCCACCTTCACCGTTGCTGCCACTGTGTTCAACTCGAGCTTGCCCAGCGCGACGCGGCGCGCGCGATAGTTCACCAGCGAATCCGCGCGCCGCAGCGCATCCAGCCGCAATGGTGTATCCGGCATCAATCGTGGCCCTTTCTTCCCCTGTGGCGCGCGATGCGCCGCCTTCCTGCCGAAGTCTGCCAGTTGCAGCCGTGTCGAACGCAGGTCGGCAGTGAACCGTGCGCGTTCGCCAGTGGAGTCGACCAGCGCGGTGCCGGCGATATCGGTTCCGCCAGTTTTTCCCTGCACGGCGGTGAACCGGAATTCCAGGCCGATGCGTTGCAATTCGCCTGATGCGCGAAACGGCCCGGTGTCCGGAAAATTCAGGCCCACCAGGAAATACAGGTCTTTCAGGTCGTCCCCACTGGCTGCAAGCGTGGACTGCAGGCGGCGCATGTCGAACGGCCGGGCCAGCGCTCCGTGACCGGAAACCGTCGCGCCGCTGGATCTTGCATCGAAGCGAAATCGATATGGCGTGTCCCGGCGTGCCGCCGCCAGTGGATCCGCAACCACAGACACAGTGGCCGGTCTGGTATTCAACGTGCCGGAGGCGTCGATGCGCAGGTTGTCAGCGCCGCTTCCCACTGCGCTCAGCTTGCCGTCAAAGATCAGATGACGCCGGGCGTCGCGCAGATGCAATTCGGCGTCGCGCACGGCAAGGCTGGCCATCAATGGCGGTCCTTTCCGGCTCATGCGCCCGGACGTGGCGCGCCAGTTCGCCTTGCCCGATGCGTCGCGCAGCAGGTTGAACGTGGCGCCCTGCAGTTCCAGGTGGCGAAAACGCAGCGGTTCGGCCAGCGTCGGCGTCGCGAGCGTGAGCGATGCCCGGTCGATCGCGGCGAGGATTCCGGCGGGCATCCAGGGCGGGTTGTGGATGACGACGCGCTCGGCCGTCAGTGATGGATGCCAGGAGAGCAGTCGCGTCTCGACATGTCCCACTTCGATATCCCGCTGGGCTTTGGCGACCAGCATCTTGCGGATTGGTTCGTGGAAGTAGCCGGCGTCCACGAGGGCGGCGGTACCGGTCACGAGTGCGAGCAACAGCACGAGCAGCGCCGCCAGCACGAGGAGCGGCCACTTGAGCCAGCGCTGGAATGCAGAGGCGACGCTTGGTAACACCAGTCAGGATGCGATCCCGGCAGGCGGCTGTCTGTAGGTCAACGCCCCGTCAGGCCGGCTGCACAGGTGGTGCCCCACCCGGTTCCAAATCGGTGTTGCCCGGCAGTCCACCGACGCATCTCCGTTGTTAAACACCAGCGATCACACGCACGCAAGCCTTAAAACGAGGTCGTCACCTACAACGTATTGCGAGATCGGCTGACAAGGCGTGCGCTATCTGAGCC
>JBDSGY010000104.1:0-3035 GCA_039918755.1 Steroidobacteraceae bacterium | reverse complement strand
TGCTCAGCAGCGTTGCATGCTGACGGCGCAGTTCCGCCAATGCCGTAGCGAAGGCAACCGATTCCGGCGCGGTGTTGCCGAGTTCGGCGTCCGTGGCATCGGCCACCAGATCGCATTTGATGTAGGGCATCGCGCCCTCGGCCAGCGAATAGCCGTCGGCGCCGCTGCCGGAAAGGCAGAAACGCCCGGCGTAACGGCGCACTTCCACCGTGCCCTTCTGGCCCAGCGCGGCAACCGTGGCCACGAAGTCGCGCAGCTGCTCGATGCGCGGTCCTGCCAGCGGTGCTTCGCCGAAGGGCACCTTCACCACCAGCGCGGGCGCATCGGCGGATTCAACCTCGGCCGCAGCGGCCGCCGGCTGCGGCGTGGGCACCAGTCTTGCCGTCAGCATGGCCAGTGTGGACCTGCTGTCTGCCACTTCGTTGCGCAGCGCGAGTGTCTGCTGCTGGTTCTGCCAAAGCAGCGTGCCCAGCACCGCCGCAGCCACGCTTGCCGCCAGCGCCAGCAGCCACGGAATCGGACTGTGCCGCGGCTCCTCGGGCGCCGTGGATGGCGCTTCGGGCGCGACCGGCATCACGTCCAGCATCATGCTGCGCACGTCGCTCACCAGGCCTTCGCGATGCGCGTTGAGCGCTTCGCCGACATAGCGCTTCAGTGCTGCCACTTCATCCCTCAGCAGTTCGTCGACGGGAAGCCCCGATGGCATCTCCGTGGACACGGTATCGGCTGCATGGGCGGCGGCCACGGCCGCCTCCATTACATCCCGCTGCGCAGCTACCGTGTCGGGCTCCGGCTGCGCCAGCAGGTGCAGCTGCTGCAGCACCGTGCGCACATCGGAGGGGGCCACGGTTTTCGGCAGCACGCCCACGGCGCCCAGTGCTCGCGCCTGCCCGAGGTACAGCTCGCCTTCCTGCGAGGTGTACATGAGGATCGGAATCATCGCCGTGCGTGGATTGCTCTTGATGGCCTGCACGGCCTGGAAGCCGTCCATGCCCGGCATCAGGTGATCCATGAAGATCACATCGGGGCGGTTGTGGGTCAGGTAGTCGATGGCCTGTTCGGCGGTCTCTGCCACATCGACCTCGACCTGCTGCTCTTCGAGCAACTTTGCCAGGAAGGCACGGGCCGACTTGGAATCGTCTACCACCAGAGCGCGCTTAGCCACCATGACACCTTCCGAACCGGCACACCCCATTGTGGGGTTTCGGGAGTCGAGTGTAGCTCAGTGCACTGCAGGCGTTGCAGTCAGCAGTTCGCGATACAGCTGCGCCATGCGGTGGGCCAGCGCGATCGACGACCATTGCGCGGCCCAGTGACGGCCTTTCTCACCCATGACAAGGGCGCGATCGCGATCCTTGAGCACGTCGAGGACAGCGGCTGCGAAATCCGCCTCGTGTTCGTCGACCACACAGGCGCCACTGCCCGTGGTGAGCACCGAGCGCGTGCCAAGGCAGGCGGTGGAGACAACCGGTCGCGCCTGGGCCATGGCCTCGAGCAGCACCAGCCCCTGGGTTTCGGTACGGGACGCGAAGACGAAGGCATCGGCTGCGGCGTAGCAGTCATTGAGGCCGCGCTCGCGATCCAGGTTGCCGACGAATCTGGTCCTGGCGCCAACGCCAAGTTCTCGCGCCTCGCGCGCAAGCGCGGCGCGCGCCGGCCCTTCGCCCACAATCAGCAGCAGCGCAGCCGGGTCTCCATGGCTCACGTGCACGAACATCCGCAACAGGAAGGAAAGGTTCTTTTCATGCGCCACGCGTCCCACGTTCAGCACGACGTGCTGAGCTTGCGCGATTCCGTGTTGCTGACGAAACCGCGCCCCGTCGCCGGGCACGAAGCGATCTTCGGTCATGCCCGTCGGAATCACATGGATCGGCCGCGTCACGCCGTATTCCAGCAACCGCTGCCGCACCTGTTCCGACGGCGACACCACCATGTCCACCCCATTGAGCTGCCGTGCCATCAGACTGCGCGCCAGCCACGCGCCGGCAAATCCCGGCAGCAGCGGCATGTAGTGATGCAGGTAATCCTCGAAATAGGTGTGGCAGGTTGCAACCACGGGCACACCGCGCGCGCGCGCCAGCTTCAGGCCGGCGTAATGCGCGAGGAAAGGTGTCTGGATATGCACCAGATCGCAGTGCTCTCGCGGCAGGTCGGCCAGGCACCGACGCAGTGCGGCCCAGTTCATCACGCCGTCTTCCGGGTCGAAAGGAACGGGCTTTGCCCTCACTCTCAGCACACCCTGTTCCAGCTGCGTCTGCTGTGCGTACTCCGGCGCCACCAGCGTGGAGGGCACGCCCATGCGCAACAAATCCTGGCGAAAGCTGCGTATCGACGTCGACACACCATTGACGCGCGGAAAATACACATCCGAAACGACCAGCGGATGCAGATCAGGCTCCGATCCACGTGGTCGCCATCGCGCCGACCAGTGCGCCGAGCAGGCCGCCGGCCACCACATCCGTGGGATAGTGCAGGCCCAGCACCACACGCGACAGCGCGATCACTGCAGCGATCGGCACGAGCAGGAAAGCCAGCGCCGGCAGGCTGCTGCATACAATGACCGTGAAACTCACGGCATGCAGCGTGTGGCCCGAAGGGAAGCTGAAGCGGTCCAGCGGCTTGCCGGCACAGACGATGGCGGCATGCGTCATGTACGGGCGCTCGCGCACCAGGACGTTCTTCAGGGCGCGGTAGATGGCAAGGCCACCCACACCCGCCACGGCGCATTGCAGCGCCACGTTGCGGCCCGTCGGGCCAAAGCACAGCGCGAGCGTGGCGATCAGCGTGTACCAGAGGACACCATCGCCCAGGCGGCTCGCAATCTGGAACAACTTCAGCAGGCCCGCCGTGCGCACCGTGCGGTTGAAACGCCGGCAGGCAGTAAGCTCCGCCTGGTCCAGCCAGGCGATTGCTGCCAGGACCCCGGCGGGTGCAGTGAGTTTCGCCATGCCCGCAATCCTGTTCCCACATGGAGACAGGCTCGTGACAGAGTCGTGACGGAATTGTTTCAGTGCCCATCCGGTGCACAATACGGC
>JBDSGY010000103.1:0-6410 GCA_039918755.1 Steroidobacteraceae bacterium | reverse complement strand
TGATTCCATGGCTCACCGACGCAATAGCCATTGATGGTGCCGGCTTCCAGGGTGGCGGGCATCTGCGGCGGCGGCGTTACCGAAATGAGTACATCAGCCTTGATCTGGCCGGTTACATCCGACGGCGAGTAAAAGCCAGGGTGCACGCCACCGGAGGCAAGCCAGTACCGCAGCTCGTAATTGTGGGTGGAGACCGGGAACACCACGCCCATGCGGAATGACTTGCCAGACGCCTTGAACTGATCGATGACGGGTTTCAGTGCACTGGCCTTGACCGGACGTACCGGCTTGCCCTGTGCATCCTTGGGCACATTCGGCAGCATTTGCTGCCAGACCGCGTTGGAAACCGTGATGGCATTGCCATTCAGGTCCATGCTGAAGGCCGTGATGATGTCGGCTTTCGTGCCGATGCCAATGGTGGCACCCAGTGGCTGGCCGGCCAGCATGTGCGAAGCGTCCAGCTCGCCAGTGATGACGCGATCGAGCACCACCTTCCAGTTGGCCTGCGGCTCCAGCGTTACGTACAGCCCTTCATCCTCGAAATAGCCTTTCTCGTAGGCCACAGCCAGCGGCACCATGTCGGTGAGCTTGATGAAGCCGATCTTGATCTGCTCCTTCTCGAGCTTGAGCGGCTTCGCCAGGGACAGTCCTGCATGCAGGGACAGCGCGGCCAGAGCGATTCCGACCAGGACCCTGCGCCTTGATTCACCCGGCTTGCCATTCATGTGCAGTCGCGCCTCCCGAAACGATTTCCCAAAAAAAAGCCACCGGTATGCGGCCTGCGTATGTCAGCTGAAGCTGACGAGCAGACCGGAACCGGCGGCGTTGCCGTGAAGCCCAACCCATGAGCTTCGCGGGTTAACTGAAGCAAGCCGCGTGCCACGACGCAGATATCAGAAACCTGGGGCTGAGACTGCCTGGAGAGGGTTGGGCTGCCCGCAAATGCAATTCTGGCGGCAGCAGCCTTGGGCCTCTGCCTCGTTGCAGTGCAAGGACAACTCAAAACGCACACGGCCAGTGCGCTGCCACTGTCAACGCGAGGACGAGGTGCTGCGTTGAATCACCCAGCAACTCAACAACCCGCGGGAGACCGATATGAAACCATCTGTGAAATTGATCGCATCCGGACTGCTGGCGCTGATCGCCATTCCGGCACTGGCCGCGGATCGCGGGGATGTCGCCAACGCGCGACTTGACGCGCGAGGCGAGCGGATCAACGAACGTCTCGACGCACGTGGCGAACGCATTGATGCGCGTCTGGACAGTCGCGGCCAGGCCGCCGAGGACCGGCTCGACGCCAGGGGTGATCGCATCGACTCACGGCTGGATTCGCGGGCGGCCGCAGCCGCTGCCAATGGCCACGAAGATCGCGCCGAACGGCTGGACGCCAGAGGCTATCGAATCGATCAAAGGCTCGATGCCCGCGGCCAGCAGCGTGAGCAGCGGCTGGACAGGAAAGGTGATCGCATCGAGAACCGCCTGGACCGGCGGGGTGATCGCATCGAGCAACGGCTTGATCACCGCGGCAATCGCATCGATCGTCGGGTGGACCGCCGCCACCCGCGCACCTGAACGAGCAAGCGCCGTTCAGATCTCTTGATGGCGGCGGCCATGTGCGGCGTAACTACGCCGCACATAGTCCGCCAGATGCTCACCTGCTGGGTCTACAGCACTGCCGAGCTGCATTGCGGGCGATACGTGGTTCTGTCCAGGCAGATAGAGCACCTCCGGACACTTGCCGCACAGCGCGGTGCGAGCAGCGAACACAGCGGCCAGCTGCTGCTGGAACTGCGCCGGATCGAATTCACTGATGGTGAAGAGGCACGGCACGTCCGTGGCGGCCAGCGGAAGAACTGTCGAGCGCCGCGGGTAGAGCGCACGATCAACGCCAAAATAGACCTCATGCATGGGATTGCGCGCGAACCTGTCCGGTTCATATATCCCTGACATCAGCACGGCAGCGAGGGGGTGCGCCAAAGCGCCGCCGTGACCGGCAAGGTAGCCAGCCACATGCGCCGCACCTGCGGACTGACCCACCAGCACGATGGCAGTGTGGTCGCCGTGATAGGGGGCGACATTCCTCGCCAGCCAATCGACAGCGGCGGCGACGTCCACTGCGCCAGACGGCCAGACGTGCGCCGGTGCATGGCGATAGGTCATCGTGACGCCTACGAAACCCGCGCGCACCGCCCACGCGCCGAAGTTGTTGTAGAAAGGTGCATCGGCATCGCCCTTGTCACCCAGCGCGAAACCGCCCCCATGCACGAACACCACAACGGGACGCGGGGACAGGTTGCCGGGCGCATGAAAAATGTCCAGGCGCTGGCGAGCATCGGCGCCGTATTGCAGGTCTCGCACCACGTCCGCGCCAATGGCCTGCGGGTGCAATGCCAGCGGCGCCAGCATCTCGCGAGTGGCGGCGATCGTCGCCGGAGTAAACATATCCCCGATCTCGCGTAGGCGCTGTCTGACTTCCTCTGGCATCGTTCCTCCACATGCTTGTCGCTGTTCGGCACCATACGCTGCCAGACTGTTTATGGGAAAATGTTGTCTATCGACAATTAAAGGGGACGACAGATGCGTAGCCATCCACCACTGCTGCTCGCAGGCATTGCAACGCTTGCGCTGCTGGCAGCGTGCAACAAGCCACCGCCAGCCACCTCGCCCGCTGTGCCCGAACCCACTGCTTCCGCGGCGACAGACACGGCGGCCGCAGAGGCAGCTGCGGTCTCTGCAAGGGAAGCCGAAGTCGCCCAGCGCGAGGCGGACATTGCCGCTCGCGAAGCGGCGCTCGCCACCGCCTCTGCCAAGCCCGCGCAAAAGCCCGTCAACAAGCCTGTGGTGGTCAACCGGCCTCCCGCAAGCAGCCGGCCAGTCACCAGCGCGACACCGACCGTGGTCAACCCTCCGCCCATGCGGACCCTCACAGTGCCGACTGGTACGGTGCTTTCGCTGTCGCTGGCCACACCCTTGTCGAGCAAGAGCGCCAGCGTGGGTGATGCCGTGAAGGCGCGCATCACGTCGGACGTGCTGGTGGACAGCAGGGTCGCCATCCCGGCAGGGACGATGGTCAGTGGTCAGGTCACCGACGTGATTTCCGGCAGCAACAAGATCGGCGGCATCCCGACCCTCGGCGTGCGCTTCGAGACGCTGGAATTACCGGGAGGTGATCTGCCGATCGACGGTGTGATCTCGCAGAAGGGCAAGAGCGATACCGGACGCGACACGGCAAAGATTGTCGGCGGTGCCGCCGCAGGGGCAATTCTCGGCCACCAGGTGAAAGGTGGAGACAAAGGCAAGGTCATTGGCGGCCTGCTGGGTGGAGCCATCGGTGCGGTAGCCGCACAGAAGACCGGCACGGAAGTGCAGCTGCCGGAAGGCACAGCACTCAGCATCGCGCTGGCGTCGCCAGTGGACGTCAGAAAGCCGTAAGGCTCCGCTGCCGTATCAGGGTCTGCACCAGCTCAAGCGCGGTATGCGGCGCTGGTGCGAGATCCGCGTCGCATCCTGACAGCGCGGTGACACGCGCTCCCCAGCGCACCAGATGCGCGCACCAGGACAGGCCGGCGCCGAAGGCGGGCAACAGGAGCAATGCGCCGGGCCTGATCCGTCCCTCTTCCAGCGCTTCGACCAGTGCCACTGGCACAGTCGCTGCAGACATGTTTCCGTAGCGGTGCACATTCACGAAGACGCGCTCCATCCGCACGTCCAGCCGCTTTGCCACCGCCTCGATGATGCGCAGGTTGGCCTGATGCGGCACCACCAGATCGATCTGGTCCTTCGTCATATTCTGCGCCAGCAGCACATCATTGGAAGCCAGGGCCATGCCCGTGACCGCGCGCTTGAATATTTCCTGTCCTTCAAAGACCCAGTTGGTCACGCCGTAGCGGCGCTGGAAATCCGCGTAGCGGCTTCCCATGCCCTGGATCACCAGCGCATTGCGGCCTCCCACATCGCACCCGATCTTCTCGCGCAGCAGGCCTTCTTCTTCATCGCAGGCTTCCAGCACCAGTGCCGCACAGCCATCCCCGAACAGCACGGCGACATTGCGATTGTTCCAGTCCATGAAGCGGCTGATGACTTCCCCGCCCACCACGAGCGCATTGCGCACCACGCCGGTCCGGATCAGCGCGTTGGCGGTGCTCCATGCGTAGAGGAAGCTGGTGCAGGCTGTATTCACATCCATCGAGGCAGCGCGCGTTGCGCCCAGTTGCTGCTGCAGACCCGAAGCCTGGTTGGGCGCCTGGTCGTCGAAGCTCGTGGTGCCAAAGACAATCAGCTCAACCGCCGCCGCATCCATATTCGCAGCAGCGAGCGCGCGCCGCGCCGCCACCACCGCGAGTTCGGTCAGCCCCACGTGGGAAATGCGGCGTTCCGATATTCCGGTGCGCGAAGTGATCCAGTCCTCGCTCGTGTCGAGAAAGGTCGCCAGATCCGCGTTGCTGAGCACAGCCGGCGGCAGGCACTTGCCCCATCCCGTCACCGCTGCGTGTTTCATGATTTGCATGCGGGCTCCTGAAGCTTCTTTTTGTCACGACAAAATACACCAGACAGCAGATACCAAAGTGATATCATTTATATATCAACCGAGGTCACCACCATGTCGCAGCAGGACAATAGCGTCACACGGGAATTCGCCGGCAGCAGCCTCCAAGGCTTTGTCGGACTGGCGCTGATCGCCATCTGGATCGTCATGGTGTCCGGCACGCTGTACACCTGACCGTGGCGTCAGAGCGCAAGGCATTCCTGCTGCGGATCCCGGAGGAACTGTGGAAGGATCTGGAAAGATGGGCCGCCGACGATCTGCGCAGCGTCAATGCGCAGATCGAATTCCTGCTGCGCCAGTCCGTCAGTGCCAGAAAAGGGAAGCGCGTCGCGCCCGGGGGATGAGCGGCCTGCGTATGATGCCGGGGCCCATGCATGCGCCAGAACCACGAGACATGCTGAAGAAGATTGCCGTCGCCAGCGTTCGACATGGCATGTACATCCATTCGATGGAAGGGTCGTGGCTCAGCCATTCTTTCTGGAAGACCCGTTTCCTGATCACCGACGAAGCCGACGCGCAGAAACTGCGCGATTCCGGTGCGGCTGAAGTGTGGATCGACATTTCGCAAGGTCTGGACGTTGCGGGCGAAAAGACGACGCGCATCAAGTTGCCCAACATGCCCCAGGAAGCAAAGCCGGTCCTGCAGGCAACTTCGATGGCCGACGAGTTGCGCAATGCACAGCTGATCCGCGCGCGCGCCAAGGCGATGGTGTCGTCGATGTTCCAGGAAGTGCGGCTCGGCAACTCCTTTGATCCCGAGATCTGCGCGCCGCTGGTGGCAGACGTGGTGGATTCCGTGCACCGGAACACCGATGCGCTTGTAAGCCTGTCACGCCTGAAACTGGCGGATGAATACACCTTTCTGCATTCGCTGACGGTCTGCGCCCTGATGGTGTCCCTGGGCAAGCAGCTGGGCTTCGATCAGGCCGAATGCCACGAGGCGGGCATGGCCGGACTGATGCACGACCTCGGCAAGGCGGCCATGCCGCTGGAGATCATCAACAAGCCCGGCAAGCTTACCGATGCAGAATTCGAGATCGTGCGTCGACACCCGCAGCGCGGCTACGAAATGCTGCTGGGCGCCGGTGTAACCAATGAAGCAGTGCTGGATGTCTGTCGTCACCACCACGAGCGCATGGATGGCGCCGGGTATGCGGGCAAGCTGCCCGCCAGCCGGCTGTCGCTGCTGGTGCGGATGAGTGCAATCTGCGATGTATACGACGCCATTACATCCAACCGGCCCTACAAGGCCGGCTGGGACCCAGCCGAGTCGATTGCGCAGATGGCTTCGTGGAAAGGACACTTCGACGAAGACATCCTGCGGGTATTCATCAGAAGCCTCGGCATCTATCCCACCGGTTCGCTGGTGCGGCTGCAATCGGGACGGCTCGCCGTGGTCATCGCGCAGAACCCGGAAAAGCTGACCGCGCCGACGGTCAAGGTGTTCTTCTCCACCAATTCCGGCACGCAGTTGAAACGCGAGGTGCTTGATCTGCACTCCCCTTCCTGCAGCGACAGGATCACCGGACGCGAACCGCCGGGGAATTGGCCCTTCGGCAATCTCGAGAATCTCTGGCTGCACGACACGGGCTGAAGGTCCACGCAAATGAAAGCTGCACCCGACCAGGACGACCAGCACCGCCTCGACAAATGGCTCTGGCACGTGCGCTTCTTCAAGACGCGTTCCCTCGCCGCCCTTGCGATTGGCGGAGGCAAGGTCAAGGTGGCTGGAGCGCGCGTCAAGCCCGCACATCGCGTGCGGATCGGCGAACGGCTGAGCATCAGCAGCGGCGAGCAGCTCATCGAAGTGGACGTGCTCAGGCTGCCCGTGCGGCGCGGCCCGGCGCCCGAAGCCCGGGCCTGC
>JBDSGY010000102.1:0-2655 GCA_039918755.1 Steroidobacteraceae bacterium | reverse complement strand
GGGCGCGTCAAGACTGCCGGCAGCCGACAGCAGACGCAGCCCAACCAGCAATCGGCAACCGGCTCCGCCGAACTGGACCGGAAGTCCGCAAAGAAATAGCGCTTGATTCCCGCTCAGTAGTAATCCGCCGATCCCCGGTCCGGCCCGTAATCCGTCGTCGACCAGCCAGTGTCTTCGGCGTCCTTCAAATTGAACAGCACCGCCTGAATGTGCGAGATCTGCCCGTTCTTCACTGCAAAGAATTCGCCGACTAGCCGATCGCTCGAAGTCGCCACACTCTGGCTCTTCGCACCCGCCTTCAGGCCGAAGCGCGCGATGCAAAGCACCACGCCGCGCTCCTCGTCCACCACCGCATAGCGCCGGCCCCACAGGTTGCGGCCAATGAACCCGCCCTGATCGAACCCGCGCTGCGTGTCGTTGTACACGCCATTGCGCACCACACCCGTGGTCTGCAATCCGTTCTCGAACCGCTCGGTATCGGGCGCGATGCGTGCGCGGCGATACATCGTGGTGCCATTGGTCTGGAACGCGCGCCAGTAGCTCTCGGCCGCGCCGACGAGGTCGTAATAGGAATCGCGGTCCTGGTCCCGGATCGCGAGCTTCAGCAGCGGTGAGACGGTGGTGAGCTGGTCCGGACCCCACAGGCCATCGGCCTGCCCCTGGTTGCACTTGATGATTTCGATCTCGGTGATGGCGCCCGCCTTCACCTTGAGCCGCAGCAGATGCATGGTCTTGCTGCCGTCGGCATTGCGCACCACCACCTGCGTGCCGGTGTCGCCACGGCGCACATTGGCGATGTCAAAGCGCCAGATCACCTGTTCGGCGCTGGCCCAGAAAGTGTCGGCCAGCTTCTTTTCCTTGCCGTTCTCGGTGATGCGCGCGCGCGCGGCCTGCGGCAGGCCGGCGGGATTGTTGGCGACCAGTGCGGCGTACCAGGCGTCGATGAACTTCGTCAGGCAGGCGCGATCACATTCAGGCAGGGGAGACTCGACGAGCAGCGGTGCCTTGGGTGCCTGGGGCACGGGCGGCAGTGCTGGCTCGGCCGCCTGGGCGAGGCCAGTCAGGGCAATGAGTGCTGCGGCGCCGGCCTTCCATAGGGAGCGAGTCTTGTTGTTCATGACGCACCTGTAATGTTGTCGAGTGGCGGGGAGGCTAGCACGGAGGGCTCCGGCGGCAGGAATCGCAGAGATCGATGGCGCGGCAGTAATGGCTCTGGCAGTCCATCTCATCCTGCGGCATCCTTCCGGGGTTGGTTCACGCGCCCAGGAGATCGAGATGGATACAGCACAACCCGGAGTTGGACATGGCATTGCGAAGCTGCGAATGCCGAGCGACGAGGACTTCCCGATCACCGCGGAGGACCCGGCGGTACGCGTGCTGAGCGACTTCACGCAGCAGCAGCCGGTGACCGTGCTCGAGCACGTGCCCATCGACGATGCGCTGGCACTCATGAAGTCCGCGGGTGTGCGGGCGCTGATCGTGCTGCGCGATGAGACGATCGCAGGGCTCGTCACTTCCTACGATATCCAGGGCGAGCGTGCCGTGCGTTTCCAGCAGAGCGCGAGCCACATAAGCCACAAGGAAGTGGAAGTCGGCGACGTGATGACGCCGTGGGAGCAGGTGCCGGTGCTGGAATGGCGCTGGGTTACGCGCGCACATGTGAAGGAGATCGCCGCGATCTTCCGCAAGTTCACGGGCACGCACCTGGTGGTGATCGAACATGCCGAAGCCGGCACCACCTTTGTGCGCGGCTTGATTTCGCGCACGCGCGTAGCTCCACTGCTGGGCTGAACGAGCGCGTCGATGGAATACCGGACACTGGGGCGCAGCGGGATCAAGGTCAGTGTCATCGGCCTGGGCACGATGACTTTCGGCGAACAGAACAGCGAGTCCGAAGCACACGAGCAGCTCGACTACGCCATCGATCAGGGCGTGAACCTGGTGGATACCGCAGAGGTGTATCCGGTGCCACCGAATGTGGAGACTTGCGGTTCCACCGAAAAGATCATTGGTTCGTGGCTGCGACGCACCGGCAACCGGGACCGGATCGTGCTGGCCACCAAGGTGGCAGGGCCTGGCGCCGTACTGGGCCTGGGCTATGTGCGTGGCGGCAACAATGTGCTGGACCGCCGGAACATTTTCGCTGCGGTGGACGCGAGCCTGCAGCGGCTGCAGACCGATTACATCGACATCTACCAGATGCACTGGCCGAGTCGGCCCACCAATTTTTTCGGCCGGCTCGAATACCAGCATGCGGAACACGAATCGACCGTGGCTATCCAGGAGACGCTGGAGGCGATGAGCGAGCTCAAGCGTGCGGGCAAGATCCGGCACGTTGGTGTCTCGAACGAGACGCCGTGGGGAGTGCACCGCTTCCTGCAGCTGGCGGACAGCCGGGATTTCGAACGCATCGTGTCGATACAGAATCCTTACAGCCTGCTGAACCGCAGCTTCGAGATCGGGCTGGCGGAGATGGCGATTCGCGAGGACGTGGGTCTGCTGGCCTATTCGCCGCTGGCATTTGGCGTGTTGTCCGGCAAGTTCCTGAATGGCGCCATGCCGCCCGAGTCGCGCATTGCCCGCTGGAGCCGTTTTTCGCGGTACACCAATGCATACGCTGGCGAGGCTGCGGCGCAGTACGCGTCGATCGCGGCC
>JBDSGY010000101.1:0-4124 GCA_039918755.1 Steroidobacteraceae bacterium | reverse complement strand
CTGCGGCGATCGCGATGTGGAGGACGTGGTGCAGGAGACTTTGCTGGCGATACATCTGAAGCGGCACACGTGGCGCACCGCGGAGCCGATCGGGCCGTGGGTGGGTGCGATCGCGCGCAACAAGCTGATCGATGTGCTGCGCCGGCGCGGACGCCGTGCCGAACTGCCGATGGATGACGAACTGGAAGCCACGCTGGCTGCTGACGCTGATGAGTCGGGCGTCAGTCTGGACGTGGAGCGTGTGCTGTCCGCTCTCGCCGGGCGGCAACGCGACATTGTGCGGCTCGTTTCGATCGAGGGACATTCGGCGCGTGCTGCCGCTGAGCGGCTTGGCATGAGTGAAGGCGCCTTGCGTGTGGCGCTCCATCGCTGCCTGCGCGCGCTGGCTGCCCGCCTGAAGGATGAACGTTGATGGATACCAAACAGCTGGTCGACCTGCTCGCTGCCGACAGGACCGTCGCCCCCGCGCCGGAGAACACGCTCAAGGTGGCGTTGTTGCCTGCGGTGGCAGTGGCGCTGGTAGTGTTCCTTGCATGCGCCGGGTTTCGCGACGATCTCGCCGCTGCAGTTGGCAGCCTGCGTTTCGATTTCAAACTGCTGTTGAACCTGGTGCTTGCCACCACCGCGGGAGGACTGCTGCTGCGCCTGGCGCGGCCAGGAAGTTCGAGGGGAGTCTGGCGTGCGCTGCTATGGGCCGCGCCGGTGCTGCTGGCGCTGGGCGCGACAGCCGAGCTGCTGCTCTTGCCGCGTGCCCAGTGGTGGGAGGTTGCGAAGGGCGCAAATTCGACCTGGTGCCTGCGGATGATACCGCTGCTGGCATTGGCGCCATTGCTCGCTACCCTGTGGAGCCTGCGTCAGGCAGCGCCGCTGCGACCTGCCGCTACCGGCGCGATAGCCGGACTGATGTCCGCGGGCATTGGCGGTGCGCTGTATGCGCTGCATTGTCCGGACGACAGCCCGCTGTTCGTGGGCATCTGGTATGTGGGTGCCACAGCGCTGGTGACAGCGCTGGGCGCATTGCTCGGCTCGCGCTGGCTGCGCTGGTAAGCCGGGCGGCCGTGCGGCAGGTTCAGCCGACGTAGTCGCGCTTGCCGATTTCCATGCCGTTGTGACGCAGCAGTGCGTAGACCATGGAGTAATGGAAATACACGTTCGGCGTGCCAAATCCCTGCAGGTAGTGGATGCCGGTGAATTCCATTTCCGTCTGCTTGCCGGGCGGGCCCAGCTTCAGCACGATCTTGCGGTCTTCCGATCCGTCGAAAGCAGCGGGTGGCAGGGTGCCGATGTACGCGAGGGTCTTTGCTACCCGCGCCTTCAGTTCGGGGAACGTGGTCTCGGAGTCTTCGTACCGGGGCGCATCCTGCGCGGCGAGCCTGGCACAGGTTCCTTTCGCCATGTCGGTGGCAATCTGCACCTGGCGCGTGAGCGTGAACATGTCGGGCGACAGGCGCGCCAGCAGGATGGCGTTGGGGTCGAGCTTCTTGTCGGTGACCCAGGCTTCAGCCTTGTCGAGAATCGTGCCGAGATTGCCCAGCAGTTTTGTATAAACGCCGACGGATGCGTTGTGCATCGAAATATTCATGTCTCACCTCGAAACCTTGCGGGCCGGCATGATAACGCTAGTCAGCATCGGGTTGCTGGCAGGCTTCGCATGGCACCTGCACCGAGGCAGGTTCCGCGGCGTCCATGTCCACGGCGGTGAGCGCACCGCCCCAGACGCAGCCAGTGTCCAGCGCCAGCAGGTTGCGTCGCTGCAGATAGCCGAGGGTGGACCAGTGGCCGAATATCACGCGCCGGTCGGCACTGCGCCGCGCCGGGTGCTCGAACCATGGCAGCCACGCGTCCTGTTGCTTGCGCGGCGCCTGTTTCATCTTGAGGTCGATGGTGCCGTCGGCGCGGCAGTAACGCAGCCGCGTCAGTACGTTGACGGTGAACCGGTGCCGTTCCGCCGCGGTGTGCGCGTCCCGCCAGCAGTCCGGCTGGTTGCCGTACATCTGGGCCAGGAATTCGCGCGGTTGTGCGCGCAGTGCGGCGACTGCTTCTCCGGCCAGCGTTGCCGCCTGCTGCACGCTCCAGTCCGGAACGAGCCCAGCGTGCAGCAGCACGTTGCCGAGGCCGTCGTCGATGAGCAGCGGCTGCTCGATCAGCCAGTCCATGAGCTGTTCCCGGTCCGGTGCGTCAAGCACTGCCTGCAGCGTGTCGCCCGGGCGGAAGCTGCGCTGTGGATCATGGTGCGCAGCCAGCAGGTGCAGGTCGTGGTTGCCAAGCACGGTGCGCACGTTGCCACCGAGCGCGCGCAGGAAACGCAGCACTTCCAGTGACTGCGGTCCCCGATTGACCAGATCTCCGAGCAGAAACAACTCGTCGCGGTCGGCGGTGAAACGCAGTCTGCGCAACAGTTCCCGCAGCGGCTCGTAGCAGCCCTGGATGTCGCCGATGGCATAGCGCGGCAAGGCGTCAGTTACCCGCGGCTGCCGCGATCAATGCAATATGCCGGGCATGGCCAGACGAAACGGCGCGATCGGCGCATCGAAGTGGCTGCCCTGATCGGTCTCCATGAAATAACTGCCGTGCATGGTGCCCACGGGCGTCTCAAGGATGGCGCCACTGGAATAGCGGAAGCCCTGTCCCGGACGCAGATGCGGCTGTTCACCCACCACACCGTCGCCGCGAACTTCCTGCACCTTCCCATTGGCATCGGTGATCAGCCAGTGCCGCCGCAGCAGGCGCGCGGACTCGCTGCCTTCGTTGTGGATGGTGATGGTGTAGGCGAATACATAACGCTGGCTGCCGGGATCGGACTGATCCGGCACGTAACTGGTCTCGACATCGACACGGATCTGCTTCGTCATGCGATGGATTCCACAGCGGCCGGCCGCACCGCCAGCACATCGCACGGCGCGGCATGCAGCACCGTGTCTTCCGTGAGGTTGACCAGGATCGAAAGCCCATGGCGTTCGTGGCTGCCGATGACGATCAGATCGAAGTCGCCCTCGCGCGCATAGCGCACGATTTCCGACTTGATGTTGCCTGAGCCCACTTCCCAGTGCGGTGCAGGGGCCGCGAGCTCGCTGGCAAAGTCCTGCATCCGCTGCCGCGCTCGCGCGATCAGATCCGCTTCGAGCTGCACCGCCGGCAGCAGCGAATCATTCATCGGTTCAACCGGCAGGTATTCAACGATGTGGAGCAGGGTCAGGCTTGCATCGGCACCGGCGTTGGCGAGTTGCTGGGCACGCGCGGCAACGCGTGCGCCATGCGGTGAAAAATCGATGACGGCCAGGATGCGGTGGTATGGATTCATTTCACAAAGGAATCACAGCTGGACGGGCACTGCAAGTGCCGCAAGTCTTGCAAACTGCTCCGGGGTCAGCGTTTCGGGTCGGGCCGCAGGATCGACGCCGGCGGCCAGCCAGCCGCCTGCATCGATCCGCCCGCGCAGGCTGTTGCGCAGCGTCTTCCTCCGCTGCGAGAACGCCTGGGCGACGATGGGCGCATATAACGCCGGCACGGCAAACCTTGGCTGCGCCAGCATCGTAACGCGTGCCACCGCAGACCATACGCGCGGAGGTGGGTGGAAGGCGCCGGGACCCACGTCGAACAGCTTCTCGATCTGCACCCAGGGAGCCAGCATGACTGTGAGGCGACCGTAATCATCCTCGCCCGCGGCGGCCGCCATGCGATCGATCACTTCCTTCTGCAGCATGATGTGCAGGTCGACGATGCAGGCGCGGTGCTGCAGGAAGTGAAACAGCAATGGCGTGGAAATGTTGTAGGGCAGGTTGCCGACCAGTCGCAGCTGTCCACCGCACAGCCGGGACAGCGCCGTGAAATCATAATCGAGCGCGTCGCCCTCATGCAGGCGCAGCCGGTGCGGCCAGCGGGTGCGCAGTTCCGCCGCCAGGTCGCGATCGATCTCCACTGCTTCCAGGGACTCGACCCTTTCCAGCAGGCGCGCGGTAAGTGCGCCGGCGCCTGGCCCGATCTCCACCAGGTGCTCGCCGGCCTTGGGGTTCACGGCTTCGACGATGCGCTCCAGCACTCCCTGGTCGTGCAGGAAATGCTGGCCGAAGCGCTTGCGTACGTGGATCAAGCGGCTGTACTTCGAACCAGCTGCGCAGCCAGTC
>JBDSGY010000100.1:0-8635 GCA_039918755.1 Steroidobacteraceae bacterium | reverse complement strand
CACAGCCCTCATCCATGACGCGGTGTACAACAGGCGGGGCGGTTGCTGTCAAAGAAGCCTCACTTACGCGGGGGCACAGGTAAAACGGCTCCAGCCGTCAGTAGTCTGCAAGATAGCGCGTGGGAGGTCCGGCCGTGCTGCTTGCGTCAAATGCACTGCGTTTTCTGTCTGCGCAGCGGTGGTTCGCGGTTAACAGTATTTGTCGACTACGGTTCAGGTCAGGAACACGGCGCCCAGACCGAGCAGCGTCGCAAAGCCGATGCAGTCGGTGAAGGTAGTCAGGATCACGCCGGCCGCCAGCGCGGGGTCGATGTTCAGCCGGCGCAGCGTCAGCGGCACCATCACTCCGACGATGGCGGACGCCAGCAGGTTGGTGATCATCGCCGCGGCGACGATGAAGGCAATCTTCCAGGTGCCCAGCCACGCCACCGTGATGGCGGCCAGGATCATCGAGATCACCATGCCGTTCAGCGCGCCCACGCCCATTTCACGCAGCACCAGCCAGCGTGCGTCGCGCCACTGCACCTGACCCAGGGCAATCGAGCGGATGATCAGGGTCACGGTCTGCGTGCCGGCGTTGCCGCCCATGCCGGCGACGATCGGCATCAGCGCGGCAAGCGCTGCCACTTTTTCGATGGTGCCTTCAAAGCGCTGCACCACCAGGCCCGCCATGATGGCCGTCAGCAGGTTGATGCCGAGCCACACGATGCGACGACGCGTGCTGGTGAACACGGGCGCGAACACGTCTTCCTCATCGCGCAGACCGGCGCCGGCCATGACTTCGTGCGCCGCCTCTTCCGTGATGACGTCCACCACATCGTCGACGGTGATGCGGCCCAGCAGCAGGCCCTGCTCGTCCACCACCGGGGCGGAAACGAGATCGCGGTCGCGGAACAGCTGCGAGACCTCGCTGGCCGGCACATCGGGCGCGATGCGCGGCGCCTCGGTGTCGAGACTCGACCCCACCAGATCGTCGGGGTCGCCGGTCAGCAGGCGCGTCAACGTGACGGTGCCCATGAAACGGTCGCTGCGATCCACCACGAACAACCGGTCGGTGCGCATCGGCAGTTCGCCACGCATGCGCAGGTAGCGCGTCACCACCTCGAGCGAAACATCGGAGCGTACGCTCACCGTGTCGGTGCTCATCAGGCCGCCGGCGGTGTCTTCCGGCCAGGACAGCACGCGCGACAGGCGTTCGCGGTCCAGCTGGTCCATGTTGTGCAGCAGCTGCTGCGTCACTGTCTCCGGCAGGTCGGAGAGCAGGTCGGCGAGGTCATCGACCTCCATGCCTTCCGTGGCCGCGGCCAGTTCTTCCGGGTCCATCTCGCGGATCAGCTGTCCGCGCACGTCGTCGCTGAGTTCGACGAGCACGTCGCCGTCGAGCTCCGGATCGGTCATCTCCCACACCAGCTCGCGCCGCTTCGGCGGCAGCGATTCGAGCAGCTGCGCGATCTCCGCCGGATGCAGCGTATTGATCATGCGCTCGGCCGAACGCACCGCGCCCTCATCGAGCGCAATGCGCAGTGCGGCCAGGCGGCCCGGCTTGTGCGGGCGCGTGACGGCGATCTGGTTGTCGTCCGGGATTTCGTTCACAGGTTCGAGTAGTTGGGTCCGCTGCCGCCTTCCGGCGTGGTCCACGTGATGATGGCGTAAGGGTCCTTGATGTCACACGCCTTGCAGTGCACGCAGTTCGCAGCATTGATCTGCAGCCGCCGGCCGCCGGCGCCATCGTCCACCATTTCATACACGCTTGCGGGACAGAAACGCGTGCAGGGATTGCCGTATTCGCTGGTGCAGCGGGTGGCGCAGATCGTGGTGTCGGCCACATGCAGATGCACGGGCTGCGATTCGTTGTGGCTGGTCTGCGCAAAGAAGACCGAGGCCAGCCGGTCCCGCGGTGGAAGTTCGCGCGCCACCCACTGCCGGTCGGGTGAGTCGTATTGATCCAGGCGCTGCAGCGCCTCATTGCTGCTGTTCTGCAGCGTCCATGGCGCTGCGCCGCCGGTCAGCGTTTCGAAGGCGCCATTGGCCATGCCCCACCACAGGCCACGTTTGAAGCCCGGCTTGATGTTGCGCACCTTGCGCAGTTCACGACCGCCCGCAGACTCGCGCCACGCGGCATCGAATCCGCTGGGTTTACCGCGGGCGACCAGATGCTCCGCCGCGAGCATCCCGCAGCGCAAGGCCTGATGAATGCCCTTGATCTTGGGGAAGTTGAGCGTGCCCGCGGCATCGCCGATCAGCAGCGCGCCTGGCATTTCCAGCTTCGGGCACGACTGCCAGCCACCGGCGGCAATGGTGCGGGCGCCGGTGGCCAGTATTTCCCCGCCATCCAGCAGCGCGCGCAGCGTCGGGTGATGCTTGAACTGCTGGAAGGCTTCGAAGGGTGCGAGCCGCGGATCCTCGTAGTCCAGACCGACCACGAAGCCCACGTAAACCTGGTCATCGGGCAGGTGGTACACGAAGCTGCCGCCGTAGCTGGAATCGTCCAGCGGCCAGCCGAGCGAATGCTGGACAAGGCCGGGTTGCCCGCGCCCACGCGGCAATTGCCACAATTCCTTGAAGCCCAGCGCGAACGTCTGCGGCGACTTCCCCGCATCGAGCGCGAACTGCGCGATGAGCTGCTTGGCGAGACTCCCGCGGCATCCCTCCGCGACCAGCGTCGTCTTCGCGCGAATCTCGGGCCCCGGCGCGTAGTCGCTGCCAGGATTGCCGGCCGCATCGAGCCCCATGTCGCCCACCCGCACGCCGGCTACTGCGCCGGCGGCATCGAACAGCGGTGCGCTGGCGGCGAACCCTGGCAATACATCCACGCCCAGGGATTCTGCGAGTTGCGCGAGGCTCGGCAGCAACTGACCCAGCGACAGGATGAAGTTGCCGTGATTGCGCTGCTGCGGCGGCACGGGCAGGCGCACGCTGCCTTTCGCGGTCAGCAGCCGGAACTCATCGCGTTGTACCGGGACGCACAGCGCCGGCATGTTCTCGCGCCACTGCGGCCACAGGGCATCGAGCGCACCGGGCTCCATCACGGCGCCCGAAAGCGTATGACCGCCGATGCTCGCGGCCTTCTCCAGCACGCAGACCGTGCGATCAGGATCCAGCTGCTTCAGGCGGATGGCTGCCGCCAGGCCGGCAGGCCCGGCGCCGACGATCAGTACGTCGTACTCCATGACATCGCGTTCAATCATGCGCGGGGAGTTTAGCCGTCCGGCGCCAGATCCGGCTCGGGAATGCGCGCGAGGATGGACTGCCTTGCAGCCTGTCGCGTGACTGTCACGTCAGGCTCGCTGGTTGATGCAGGTGGTGGCAGCCAGGGTGCCACTTCGATCTCGATCCGCCCCGGCCGCGGCAGCAGTGTCCCGGCCGGCAATGCGGCGCGGGTTCCGCGTATGGCCACCGGCACTACCTGCAGCCGTGAGCGGGCCGCCACCACGAAGGCGCCGCTGCGAAAGCGCATCAGGCCTGGTGTGTGGCTGAATGTGCCTTCGGGGAAGAAGGCAAGGGCGCCACCGGCTGCCGCCTGCTTGAGCAGCTTGCGCGTGTCGCGGGCAGTCTTCTGGCTGCGGTCCCGGTCCACGAAATGCGCGCCGATCCGCCGCAGCAGCAGGTTGGCAAGCGGCACGCGACTCATCTCGCGCTTGATCACGAAGCCGAAGACTGGCGGCAACGCGGCATACAGCACGATGCCGTCCAGATAGCTCGAGTGATTGGCCACCACCACGCAGGCCGTCTCGGGCAGCCGATCCGCATGCAGGACAACCAGTCGCATGAAACATACCGCGAGCGCGAGCCGGGCGGCCGCGCGCACCATGCGCCGGCGCAATGCCTGCCCGGGAACTGGCAGCACCAGGATCAGCGCCCCCAGCGCCAGCACGGTGAATGCCGTCAGCGCGTAGATTGCGTAGGGCACCGCCAGCCAGCGGGGCAGGTCTCTGGGAGGCGACACGGTGCGAGGGTTCCGGAAGCGTGCGGATAGTGTGATCCGCTTCTCTTTATGTTAACGCGTAATGGCTGCTGTGAAAGGCATCACGCAGGTAAGCGGCCCGGCTGACGATACTGTTGACAGAACCTGCAACGATCTCGACCTGGAAAAAAAAGTGACCAAGTCTGCCACTGCTGCTGTAGTCCGAACTGTCGCCGATACGGTCGATCCGGCCGTCACCCGGTTTCTCGATGGTGCCTGGATGGAACGCGGCCTGTCGGCGAATACGCTGGCAGCCTATCGTGCCGACCTGATGGCGCTGTCGCGCTGGCTGGCCACCCACAATGTTTCCATTACGCACGCCACGCGTGCCGACCTGCTGGGTTTCATCGCCTGGCGTGTCGAGACCGGCGCGCGCCCGCGCTCCACTGCGCGCCAGCTTTCATCGTTCCGCCGATTCTTCCGTCATCTGCTGCGCGAAGGCAGTCTGCGCGAGGACCCGACCGCGCAGATCGCGATGCCGAAGATCGGCCGCTCGCTGCCCAAATCGCTGACCGAAGGCGAAGTCGAGGCATTGCTCAATGCGCCGGTGGTGTCCGATCCGCTGGGCAGCCGTGACCGCACGATGCTGGAGGTCCTTTACGCCACCGGCCTGCGCGTGTCCGAACTCGTCACGCTCAAGTATTCGCAGCTGAACCTGAACCAGGGCGTGCTGCGGGTGCACGGCAAGGGCGATCGCGAGCGCATGATTCCGATGGGCGAGGAAGCCATCCGCTGGCTGCGCGAATTCATCGGCACCGGCCGGGGCGAGATCCTGCTCGATCGCACCACCGACTACCTGTTTCCCACGCGTCGCGGCGACCACATGACGCGCCAGGCCTTCTGGCACATCATCAAGCGTTACGCCCGCAAGTCGAATATCGAAAAGGACCTGTCGCCGCATACGCTGCGCCATGCCTTTGCCACGCACCTGCTCAATCACGGCGCCGACCTGCGCGTGGTGCAGATGCTGCTCGGGCACAGCGACCTGTCGACCACCCAGATCTACACCCACGTGGCCCGCGAACGCATGAAAGAGATGCACGCCACGCACCATCCGCGCGGCTGATCGGCCCGCCGTCGGGTGCTAGACTGGCGCTCATGAAAATCCGTTTCGCCTTGCTCTGTGCCGTGGTCCTGCCACTGGCTGCCTGTGCCCAGGAAACCCCCAAGGCGTCGCCCGCAGTGGTGGCGCAGGCGCCGGTTCCCAGCGGCGATCCGCGCATTGCGCTGGCTGCAAAGATTCCCGGCGCCAAGCCCGAAGACCTGCGCGCCACTCCTGTGCCGGGCATCTTCGAGCTCACGCATGGAACGGACATTTCGTATGTCACGGCCGATGCGGGCTATGTCTTTGCCGGGGACCTCTACAAGGTGTCGGGTGGAGGTGATTTTCCGAACCTGTCGGAAGACCGGCGCCGCGAGATGCGGCTCGGCATGCTGGCCGCCGTGCCTGAAAACCAGATGATGGTGTTCGGACCTGCCGACGCCGCGCACACCATCACCGTGTTCACCGACATCGACTGCCCGTGGTGCCAGCGCATGCACAGCCAGGTGCAGGCCTACAACAAGCTCGGCATCCGCGTCCGCTATCTGTTCTATCCGCGCTCGGGGCCCGATACGGAATCCTGGTTCAAGGCAGACACCGTCTGGTGTTCGGCCGATCGCAATGCTGCGTTCACCCGGGCGACCGGTGGCGAAAAGCTTGCGTTGAAGCCATGCCCTTCGTCGACGGTGGCGCGTGACTATCAGCTGGGCCGCGACGTGGGCGTGAACGGCACGCCCGGGGTGGTGCTGGAAACCGGCGAAATGATTCCAGGATATCTGGCGCCGCCGCAGCTGCTGGCGCATATCAAGAAGTCGATGCTGGAATCGGCCGCCGCAGCGGCCGCCAAGTAGCACAAGCGCTCGGGCGGACCGAGTTACTGGCGCTCCGGCCGGGGCGTCAGCGTTCCAGCAGTTCCCTCTTGCCTGGCTTGCCGTCCCATTCCTTGCCGTCGGCAGGGCCAGGACGCTTCTCGGTGATCACGGGCCAGTTCTTGGCCAGCTCCGCATTGAGCTTGAGGAAGTCCTTCTGGTCGGCCGGCACTTCATCTTCGGAAAAGATGGCTTCGGCAGGGCATTCGGGCTCGCACAGCGTGCAGTCGATGCACTCATCGGGATCGATCACGAGAAAATTGGGGCCCTCGTGGAAGCAATCCACCGGGCAGACTTCCACGCAATCCATGTACTTGCACTTGATGCAGTTTTCCGTGACGACAAAGGTCATGCGAACTCCTCAAACCCAACCCGCATTCTAGCGCGGAAGACGACGCGGGAGGGCTGTGAGGTGGTGCAATTCCACTCCGGCGCTGCGATCCGCCAGATAGTGCTGCAGGGCGAAGGTGGTGGACGGAAACGCGATGTCCTGCCACGGAATGTGGTCCGCATCGACCAGCATGGCCTCGAGGCTTTCCTCGCCGGCCCCGAAGGCTGACGTCGTCAGTCGAGCCCGGAAGAACACGTGCACCTGCCGTGCTTCTGGAATGTTGACCAGCGCCAGCAGCGAGCCGATGGCGACGCTGGCCAGCGCCTCTTCCTGGCATTCGCGCGCCGCGCCGTCTTCCAGTGTCTCGCCGTTCTCCATGAAGCCGGCGGGCACGGTCCAATACCCACGGCGCGGCTCGATGGCACGCCGGCACAGCAGGATCTTGCCTTCGTGTTCCGGCACGCAGCCCACCACGATGCGGGGGTTCTCGTAATGCACAGCGCCGCAGGCCGGGCATACGCGGCGGGGCAGATGGTCACCCGCAGGCACGGTGATAACCGTGCTGGCGCCGCAATAGCAGCAGAATTTCTTGTCAATCACGTGGGCCGCCATATCAGCTGCGAATTGCGTCACACCCGTGCAACGCTGCGGCCGGCAATCATCTGGGTTGATCCACAGCTGACTGGACCGAATGGACCCAAAGGATAGCAGTGCATCCGGCCGTCATGGCGCGGATCTGGCCATGATGCGCCTCGGGCATGAAATGCGCCGTCGCGTGCGTGACCGCGTTGCCCTGCCCGACGTCCTGCGCGACCTGGGCAAGCGCATGAGCGTGGATGCCGTCCTGCTGTGGATGCCTTGTTGCCGGCTGCGACTGCATGTCGCGGAGAAGGGCGATGCCGTTTCCGTTCCCGTGGCGACCGAATTCGACGGCGTTCCCGCGCGCATCGCCGACATGGATCACCGCGATGGCCAGTCCACGATCCTGCAGGGCGAGGATTCCCGCGCAGAGCGCCGCGCCGCCTGCCGGCTGCTGATCGTGCCGGTGGATACCGGCACGGCCCGCTGCCCCGCATGGCTGGTGTTTGCGCGCGAACTCTCTTCACCCCGCTTTGACACCTGGACGGCCGTGCTGGCGCAGGTGCAGAGCATGCGGCTCGCCCGGCGCCTGATGCGTGAGTTCGATCCGTCCACGGGTCACCTGTCGCGCCGTGGCCTGCGCACCGTGATTTCACAGCGCAGGGCGGGCTGCGGCGCCCTGATCCTTGCCGACCTCGACGGTCTGCGTCCCCTCAATCACACGCGCGGCGTGGCGGTGGGCGATGACGTCATCTCCGCCTTCGGCCGCCTGATGGAACCGCCTTTGCTGCCGCAGAACGCGGTGACCGCGCGGCTGGAAGGCGGCAAGTTCGCCATGTTCCTGCCGGATCTGGATACTGGCGCCGCGGCGAAGCTCGCGACTGCGCTGCAGGCCGCGCTGGCGGGAGTGGAGATCAAGGGCCAGGACGATTTTCCACGACTCACACTCAGCTGCGGAATTGCCGAGTACAACTTCGCCAGCGAGCCAATCGACAAAGTGCTGCTGGCGACCGACCTGGTGCTGCAGCTTGCCAAGGAGCGCGGCCGCGCCCGCATCGAAACGCATGAGTCGAACGATGCCAGCGTGATCCGGCGCCACGATGAGGATTTCGCGGCCACCGACCTGCGGGACGCGATCCGCGATGGCCAGCTCGAACTGTACGCGCAGCCCATCGTGTCGTTGCGCGACCGCAAGCATCCACTCGGTTTTGAACTGCTGCTGCGGCTCAAGGAGGGCGTTGACGGCGCGGGCGATCCGGCGCGGCTGCTGGCGGTCGCACAGCGCTACCAGCTGCTCACCGCGCTCGACCGCTATGTGGTCGACCGCGCCTTTGCCATCCTCGCGCCGCACCGCGAAGTGCTGGCGCGCCAGCGCATCACCATGGCAATCAATGTTTCGGGGCAGTCGCTCTGCGATGCCGAGTTCGCAACGCATTTCATCGAAGAGCTCAGGCGATCGAAGTTGCCCGCGGGCTGCATCGTGGTTGAGGTCACCGAGCAGGCGGCGGCGGGCAACCTGGTCAAGGCGGCGGAGGTCATGCGGCGGCTGCGGCAGGCGGGATGCGGCATCGCCATCGACGATTTCGGCACCGGCGCCAATTCGCTGGCCTATGTGCACCAGCTGCCAGTCACGCGCCTCAAGATTGACGGCAGCTTCGTGCGCGACATCACCACCAACAAGAAGTCCGAGGCCGCCGTGCGCGGCATCGTGCAACTGGCGCGCGATTTCGTGCTGCAGACCGTGGGCGAATACGTGGAAGACCAGCAGCAGTCGGAAATCCTGCGGCGGCTGGGCGTTGATTTCGGGCAGGGCTATCTGTTCGGCAAGCCGGAACCGCTGGACGCGACGG
>JBDSGY010000099.1:0-3546 GCA_039918755.1 Steroidobacteraceae bacterium | reverse complement strand
GGCCGCGCATCAGCGGACCGTAGCAGCCGCGCCTCTGCCGCGCGGCTACTGGACTGGTGCCGGTTGCTTGCCGGCGGGCCCGGGCGCTGCCTTCAGCGGCACGCCGAACCAGCCGAAGGTCGTTCCTTCCGGAAGGTCCATGGTCACCAGTATGCGCACCTCCGCGGGGGCATCCACGAGCCTGGTCAGGGAAACCTGCTGACGATAGGCGGTCGTGGCGCTGACCTTCTGTGCGTTCAACGCCGGCGCGGTGGTCTGGAGGCCCGGCACCTTCTTGATGCTCACGTTGAGATTGCTGCCCGCAACGCGCGGCACGGCCGCGAGATGCAGCGTCACCTGCTGGCCCGAGGCGTCACCCTCGAACTGGTAATGCAGGTCAACGGGCACGCCCATCTTCGAGGTCGCCTCGGCCAGGCTCATCGACGCAAGCGCAGGCTCGGCATGGGGCGCAGGCACTGCCGCAACGGGCGGGGGGAGTGGGCTCCTCTGCGCGGACGGTAAAGCCGCAGCCGGCGCTGCTGTGACCGGCGCGGTGGTGGCCGGCGGCGCCGGGCGGGCGCAGGCTGCGAGCGCTGCCGCGAGCACGGCTGCGCCAGCCAGGATTCTCGTGTTGAAAGTGAGCATGGCCATTGCTTCGCCTCAGTTGATCGTCACGGTCAGGTCGTAGTCGCCAGGAGTGCCTTCCACGGCGTCGCAACCGTTGGCGCAGTCATAGGCATCGATGATGTACGTGCTGCCGGCGGTGGCGGTGAACGTAGCAGTCTGCACGGCGGCAGGTGGATCCGCTCCCCGCGCCACCGTAGTGCCGTTGCGCAGCACCTCGAAGTCCGGGTCGACATTGGTGGCTGGGTTCGACGAGCTCAGCGAGACGGTGACGCTGCCGGTGGTGGTGGGCGCGAAGCGCAACAGCCGGCGATTGCCGAGCTTGTTGTAGTGCCCCGCATCGTCGCTGGTGCGCACGACCACCGGCACACCCGCCGTGATGGACGTGAAGATCGGCAGCACGTTGCTGAACGGGGCATGGGTCTCGTTGCTGGCAAACGCGTTGATGGCAGGCGTGTCGATATTCTGCGCATTCGCCAGCGTGTCGATGGCGGCAGCATCCGCAGGCCGCGCGGCTTTCAGCGCAGTGAGGAACGAAAATATGCTGGTTACGGCCGGGGTGGTGCGCTGGCCATTGGTCAGGACGTCCCAGATAGGCGCGAATCCAAGCGAGAGATTGTCATTGGCGTCGGGGTTGCTGTCGTACAGATCCCACAGGATGGCCCAGACAGACGACTCACTGCACCAGCAACCAAGCTGGCTGGCGGTGCCTCCCGAGGTCGGCGGGTTGTTCTCGACAATGAAACCAGCAGCCACCTGCGAGCCATTGGAGACGAAACTGTCACGCACAAAAGGATCGTCCAGCACGATGGCTGCAAAGGCATAGCCGAACCCCTCTCCGAACGCGACCCGCAAGTCCAGGCGGTCGCCAAGCGAGTGCTTGCCACCGATGCTGTCGGAACGCGAGAAGTTGTGCTCGATGTAATGGCCGAATTCATGCGCCACCACGTGCTGGTCGAATTCTTCCGAGTCTTCGGTCAGGTCCGACCGCAGCTTGATGTGCTGGCCCCCGGACGTGGAGAACTGCGTGCCTACGGTCTGGCTGCCCCAGTCGACGATCAGCACCGGGAAATCGACCGCCGGCGCCACGGTGACTACAGCCGAGATCGCCGTATAGAGGGTGTCCAGGATCGCGAAGGGTCCCGATGCTCGTGCGCCGGTCGCGGTGCCATTCGAACCAATGCCAGTCGGAATGTCGATCTGCTGCACGGGTGTGGCGCTGCTGCTGAAAGCCGCGGTCGTGTAACTGTACGGCGTGGCCGTGCTCGTAATTCCGTCCTGCACACGCACATCCCATTGCGGCCCGGGCGCGCTCACGCGCTGCATGCGGGCGACCACCTGGATGGTGAGCGTGGTGTTGCCCGGCACGACCATGCTGTAGCTGCCGGTGGCCGTAGTCGTGTCAGTAGCCAGCACCGCCTGCGTCGTGGCATCAATGGCGCGCACCAGCACGCCGCGGGCCGGCTGCAACACGGTACTCGCGTAGTCGAGCCCGAACGGCGAAGTGCTGCGGAACGGAACACGCGCGTAGCGGACGACGCCAGTGGTCGTCACGGTGGCGAGCGGCGGCGGATTCACGGCAACGCCCGCCGTGGCTGCGCTGCTGGTCGCCCCCCGATTGTCAGTGACGACGAGCGAGAAGGTCAGCGAGGCCGGCGTGCTCACCTGCGGCGCAGTGAAGCTCGGCTGCGCGGTGCTGGCATTGGTGAGCGTGACAGTCGGACCGGAAGTCTGCGTCCATGCATAGCCCGCGATAGTGCCGTCGCTATCGACGCTGGCCGTGCCGTTCAGCGTGACGACGGTGCCTGCAGTAACCACCTGGTTCGCGCCGGCATCGGCGGTGGGCGCGATGTTCGCAGCCGGCGCAGGTGGCGTGACAGGGCTGCTGCCGCCTCCCCCACCACATGCGGTGAGCAGCAGCAGCGCGGCAATGCCGGGCACAAAAAGGTGTCCTCTGTGGCGCATATCGCTCCTGTGTCCCGCCTTTTCCGCCTGACGCGGGGCTGCCCTTCAGGGATTCTCGCAGCGGAAGTTCTTCGCCTCGTCGGTGCTGCCGCTGCCGCTGTACTTCGCCACCTTCGGGTGCGCGCACAGCGGGCGCGTGCGTGCCACCGCCCCCGGCGGATTGCTGGCAAGCAGCTGTTCCGGCGGTTTGCCGGTTTCCACCCAGCTGTCGATCGCGCCGAGCACATCGATGGAGGATGGCCCGTTGCCACCGGCGCAGTGGCCCATGCCCGGCACCATGAACAGCCGCACGCCATCGCGTGCGCGTCCGCCACCGATGCTCTTCACCAGGCCGTTGTAGAAGTTGACCGTCGACTGCGCGGGGATCAGCCCGTCTGCCCACCCATGGGACAGCAGCAGTTTGCGCTTGCCTGCAAAGAACCGGTCCAGTCCCGCAGGCGGCACATCGAGCGCCTCGCGGCCATAAGCCAGCGTGCGCTCGAGGTCCTTGTCGTAATTGAAACTGCGGAAATTCCACGCCGGATCGTTGAAGACCGGACCGCGGAAGAATGACGTCGCCACCGGGAATGGTTCCTGACCCACGGCCAGCACCGGCATCTGCGCTTCACTGCCCACCGACAGTCCGGGATAGATCGGCTTGCCGGTGCGCGGATTGGTGGGGCCGGCATACAGCGCGCGCACCGCCGCTACCTGTGGCGCAGTCAGGCAGTCCGCCGCATCCGCGGCCTTGCACTGGAGCACTGCTGGATCGAAGTGGCAGGCCTGCGGGTTGGTGATGATTCCATCCTTGACGCTGTCGTTGGCATCGCAGGCATCGAGCGCGGCCTTCTGCAGCATCTGGAACTTTGGCGGGGGTATGCGACTTTCACTGTCCTTCATCGTCGCATTGCCGCTCCACAGCGACTGCACCATCAGCAGCGTCATCTGGTTCGCGGGCGCCATCGCGGAGATGCCGTCGTAATCATCGGGATAGCGATA
>JBDSGY010000098.1:0-5624 GCA_039918755.1 Steroidobacteraceae bacterium | reverse complement strand
TGTTCGCCAAACGCCTGGTCCTCGACCAGCGCCAGATAGTGCCGCGCGATCTGCAGGTCTGACTTGGCCAGCACCATTTCCATGTTGGACAGGGTGGCCTGGAAAAATGGCCAGCTCTGCGCCATCTCGCGCAACAGTCCGCGATCCTCGAATGCGGCGAGCGCCTGCCCGGCGCCGTACCAGCCGGGCAGCATGACCCGCGACTGCGCCCAGGAGAACACCCACGGGATGGCACGAAGGTCTTCGATGCGATCGGACTTGGTCCGCGAGGCCGGGCGGGAGCCGATCTTCAGCGTGGCGATTTCGAGCAGTGGCGTGAATTGCCGGAAGAAGGTCCTGAACCCCTCGGTGCCGTAAACCAGTGCGCGATACTCCTCGAAGGCGCGCGTGGAGATGCCGGCCATTGCATCCACCATCCGTGCCTGTTCCAGCGCGGAGCTGCTTTCGGGCTCCAGCGATGCCAGCAGCGTGGCTGCAGCAATCGACTCGAGGTTGGCCGCAGCAGCCTCGCGCGTGCCGTACTTGGCGGCGATGGTCTCGCCCTGCTCGGTGATGCGGATGCGGCCCTGGACGGTGCCACGCGGCTGCGCCCGGATGGCCGCGAAGGCCGGTCCGCCCCCGCGTCCCACCGAGCCGCCGCGACCGTGGAATATCTGCATGCGCACGCCCGCCGTGGCGAACACCGCTGCCAGCGCGCGCGTGGCCTGGTTCAGACTCCACACCGAGGTGAGATAGCCACCATCCTTGTTGGAATCGGAGTAACCCACCATCACTTCCTGGCAACCGCGCTTCAGGGCCGCCGCACGCACGTCGGGCAGCGACAACCACTCGCGCATGATTTCGGGGGCGCGTTCCAGATCACCGATGGTCTCGAACAGAGGCACGGTCATGATGCTCACGCCGCCCGCCTCTTCCGTGCGATACAGCCCGGCTTCCTTCAGCAGGATCTGCACCTCCAGCAGATCCGAAACACTTTCACATTTGGAGATGATGTAGGTGGTGACGCACTGTGGACCGTACTGCGCATGGGCCGCGGCCGCTGCATGCGCAATGGCAAGCTCGGACTTCGTCTCCTCGCTGTATTCCAGCCAGGGATTGGTGAGCACGCGACTGCTGGTGAGCTCGCGGCGCAGCAGTCGCACGCGTTCGTCTTCGGACATGCCGGCATAGTCGCCGCAGCCCGCGCTCGCCATCAGCTCCGCCACCACGCGCGCGTGCACATCGGAGTTCTGCCGCAGATCTACCGTGGCCAGGTGGAAACCGCAGGCTTCCACCTGCCGGATCAGCCTCCCGAGCGCGCCGCCCGAGCCCAGCATGCCTGCGCCGTGATCGGCGAGGCTGCGCGCCAGCGCCACGAGATCGGCGCGCAGTTCCTGCGGTGAGGCATAGGCAGGCATGATCTGGTTCGGCAGCCGCGGCGGCGCCTGGCCGGTGGCAGCCTGGTAAGTTGCCGCCAGGCGCGAATAGATTCCGGTCAGCGCGCGTCGATAGGGCTCATCGCGGCGGCCGACGTACGTGTCGCCGCTGGCATCGGCCAGCGCCGTGACATCGGCGTTGACGCCCGCAAGCTCCGTGGACACCGACAGCTCCTTGCCAAGCGCATGCACCTGGACCAGATAGGCGCTGAGCAAAGCGCGCGAAGCTGCGCCGAGTGCATACTGCAAACTGTCTGCGCGCACATTCGGATTGCCGTCGCGGTCCCCGCCGATCCAGCTTCCCAGTCGCAGAAAGTTGCTGGCGCGCCGTGGCAGCAGGCGATCCCACCGTGCATACAGCTGCGGCAGCACCGGCAGAAACACGTCGCGCAGGTACGCCAGCGCAATCTCGACCTCGTCGCGCACCTGCATGCGCTCGCGCCGCAGCGGCCGCGTCTGCCACAGCAGTGCGATCTGCCGCAGGATGGCCTGTTCGATCACATCGCCATTGGGGGTTTCGAGAGTGCCGCCATCCCGCAATGCCATCAGCTCGGCGATGCGATTGCGATGATCCAGCATGCTCTTGCGCATGACTTCGGTAGGGTGCGCAGTGAGCACCGGCACGATCAGCGCTTGCTCCAGCAGTTCGGCGGCAGCCTCTGTGGTTACGCCCACAACGGCCAATTGCTGCAGGGCGCCGGCGAGATCCGCGTCCGTCTCGTTGGTGCGGCTCTGGCGGTCCTCCGCCAGGTTCGCCAGCATCGAGAACAGCATGAAGCTGCGAACGAACGACAGCGTGTCATCCAGGTCGAGCGTCCCTGCTTCGCCGGGCGCCGCAGCACGAGTGACACCCCGGTACCGATCGACCGAGGTCGCGCGAATGCTTTCGATGCGCTCGAAGAGCGACTGACCGCCATAGGCGCGAATGACATCACCCAGCAGACGTCCGAGGTAGCGGATGTCGGCGTTCTGGGAAATGGAGACGGGTTGTGCATTCACGGTTGCAGAGTAATGCAAGAAACCTGCCGCGTTCCGGCATGCTTGAATATTTAATATGACGATCGGGCGCGCGCCGTTCGCCGCAGCGGGTAGGGCACGGGGCGCTGGCCGAACTGGTGCGACCGCACTGCCTCAGGGCGCAGCGCCGACCCACAACGCCGGCTAACTGCTGGAGCGCTGAAACCGGGCGAACGCAGCAGGAACAGCCGCCGGCAGCCGCAGCCGGCCATGGCAGCCTTGCCCGCATGCGACGCTACCGCAGATTGTTGCTGCTTTGCCTGCTGCCCGTTGTTCCGGCAGCCACCACCCCAATACGGTCAGCGCGTGCGGCGCACGATGTCATCACCATAGCCACCTGGAACATGGAGTGGCTGGTGGACGCGAAGACCGCGCATGCCGCACGTCTTGCATGCCGCAGCGGGCAGCGCGCCGCCCTGCCCTGCGATGTCGCGCGACAACTGGCACGCGACAGCGCCGACCTTGCACGCATCGCGTCCTATGCCGCAGAGCTGGATGCCGACATCGTTGCGTTCCAGGAAGTCGAAAGTGCTGCGATTGCGCGCCGGATATTCCACGGCTACAGCATCTGCATGGCAGACGGTGCGGGCGTGCAGCATGTCGGCTTCGCCGTGCGTGATGGTGTTGCCCATGTCTGCGGTCCGATGGTCACGGAACTGTCGCTCAATGGCCGCAGCCGCAGCGCCATGTCGATGCGCTTGACGCCAGTCGGCAGCGCATCGATCGAAATGCTGGTGGTACATCTGAAATCCGGTTGCTCGCGCGACCCGCTCGATGCCGGTCCGGCTGCGTGCCGGATGCTGGCGCAACAGGCGCAGCGGCTGGGTGACTGGATTGCGCAGCGTGCCGCATCAGGCGCACCGTTCATTGTCCTTGGCGACTTCAATCGCGTGGAATCCCTGCCCGAGCAAGATCTTTTCTGGCGACTGCTGCACGCCGATGCATTCGGAATGCTAGCCGCGCGCCTGCCATTCACCAACTGCTACCTGGGCCAGCCTTATTCGCAGTTCATCGATCACGTGCTGTTCAGCAACCAGTTGCTCAAACGCCTGGATCCGGCGAGTGCCGGTCGCGTCGGTTTTCGCAACGCCGACGCGAGTCGCTACCGGCTGTCTGATCATTGCCCGGTCAGGGTTTCCCTGAAGCTCGCCGCATCCCCATAAGTAAGTGGTGATTAAGTCTAGTCGCGGGGAGTGCCCCACCAATCCCATGCATACTGTGACGCAGTTCCGGGGGCCTATTCGGGGAGCATTGTGGAGCGTCGTCTACATACCAGACATCGTGCACGGACCATCGTGTACATCATCATGCCGGACGGAAGACGCTCGCTTTGCAAGGCCGTCAACCTCAGCGCGACGGGCGTGTTCATCCGCACCTCGGGCCTGGGCCTGCGCAAGGGCCAGAAAGTGGAACTCGCATTTGCCATAAACCTGGGCACGATTACCAAGCTGCACCGCCGGACCGCGGTCGTGGCGCATGTTTCCGGTGGCGGCACCGGCCTGATGATGGAAGCCTACGCCGCGCGCTAGTTGCGGCGCGCCACGACGAAAGCCTCGTCGTTGAACCAGAGGCCGCCGTGTTCCTGCAGCACGGCCTGCGTAGCCTTCAGATACGCGCCGCTGTTCATCACCGGTTCCAGCCGCTCGTCTTCCATCTGGTTGACATAAACCGCTGCGTTCCAAGCAGCGAACAGCGTCGAGGTGCCGATTCGATCGGACAACTCCGACGGCAGCGAACGCATTTCATAGCGGAACAGCGCCTTCTCGTCCGGCGGCGCGGTCAGCACATAGTCGCGCGCCTCACGCCCGAGTTCCGCCTTCAGTGACGCGAGCAGCTCGTGCCGGTCCACCTGGAAGGGATTCTCGCCAGGCCACAGTTTCTGCACTATCTCGAGCGCCGGATCCTTGCCCGCCGACTGGATGGCGAGCAGCCGGCCGCCCGGCGCCAGCGCGCGCGTCAACGGGGCGAGCACCTTCGAGGCCTTGAACTGCGCGGACATGCGCGCCCGCCAGGGCTGCGACGCCAGGATCAGGTCGTAGTGCTGCGGCGGTCTTCCCGGCCGCGGAATCACGCTGTCGAGCAGGAACTTGTGATCCTCGCGATACACCACCAGCACCGATGGCCGGCGATAGACGGGATTACCCGTCTTCTCGCTCGGGTGCGTGGCCCAGCCGTCTGCCAGTGTGTCGGAGAGCTCCTCGATCTGCTCTTCATACGCGTGTGCAGAATCGCCGGTGAGCCGGATCTCCTGCCAGTTCAGCGCGGCGGCCAACTGCGTGTCACGCAGCAGCAGCCGCGGCGCATCCGCATAATTGAGATTGGTGATCACGAGCACGGTAGCGGGATGTTCGGTGAATCGATCCGGCATCTTCTCCAGACCCAGCCGTACATCCTCCAGGCTGATCTCCTTCGCGACGGCCACCATGGGTATCGTCGGATGCACGCTGTGGGCATAGCGCATGAGTCGCGACAGCACCGTGCCATCGCCCATGCCGGCATCGAAGATGTTGAGCGCGGGCGGCGTGGGCCGCACCAGGTCGAGCTCGTTCGCGGCGCGGCGCGCGACCGCGGCCTTCTCGTTGCAGGTGTTGACGAAGGCCAGGTACTTCTGGCGGTTGTCGTAAAAGCGGAATGGCTGCGTCGCTGCTTTCTTCGCCACGAATTCCCCCAAGCCGATCTGGTCGGTCTGTTTGTCGGTCGAGCTTACGCCAGTGGAGCGGCGGGCTGCCAAAGCACGCGGCGCGGCACATAATGGCGTTTACATGAGCGACCTTCGCATTACGAACCTGTGCATGGTGGAACCGGCTGCTTTCGGCTTCAACGCCGAGACTGCAGTCACCAATCGGTTCCAGCACAGCCCCGATTTGCCCGAGACCCGCGCAGCTGCGCTGGCTCGCGCGGAGTTCAAGTGCCTGGTGGATGCGCTGCGCGGGGTCGGCATCGGCGTCTGCGTCACACCAGACACGCCGTCACCGGTCAAACCCGATGCTGTGTTTCCCAACAACTGGGTGAGTTTTCACAGCGATGGCACCGTGGTGCTGTATCCCATGCAGAGCCGCACGCGTCGTCCGGAACGCCGCGAAGCGGTGATCGAAACCGTCAAGCGGGAATTGGGTTTCGTGGAAAGGCGCCGCATCGACCTGAGTCCTGCCGAACAGCAGGGGCAGTTTCTCGAAGGCACGGGCAGCCTGG
>JBDSGY010000097.1:0-2574 GCA_039918755.1 Steroidobacteraceae bacterium | reverse complement strand
GCGCCCAGCCTGCGCAGCTGCTGCGAGATGGTGCCGCCGGACTGTGCCTTCCATTCCCACACGCGCTGCAGGAATGCCTCGCGGCCGAGGCCGGCACGGGTTTCGCCCGCCGCATTGAGCTGCCGCTCCACCACCATCTGCGTGGCAATGCCAGCGTGATCAGTGCCCATCTGCCACAACGTGGCGTCGCCGCGCATGCGGTGGTAGCGCGTCAGCGCGTCCATGATCGTGTCCTGGAACGCGTGCCCCATGTGCAGCGTGCCGGTGACATTGGGCGGCGGGATCATGATGCAGTAGGGCGTGCCTGCTGCTGCCGGCGCAAAGCGCCCGCCCGCTTCCCATTCACGGTAGAGCCGCTGCTCGATGGCGGCGGGTTCGTAGGCTTTGTCCATAGCGGTCAGGTCGTTACTTCGGAATGTTGCGGAGTGATGCCGTGCTCACGGTAGAAGCGGAAGCGCGCGCGACCGGCAGTCCGGCAGGCCGGATCCGCGTCCACGACCTCGACGACCGTGCCGAACTGCAGCGCTTCGGTGGCCGCCCGTTCGCGCAGCATCACCAGCGTGGTGAAGCGCGCATCCAGCGCCGCTGCGGGCAGCGCGCCGGCATGCAGCTGCACCGGTGCTTCACTGGCTGCGGCATCCGCCGCAAGAGGTTCATGCGGCACGAAGGAGCGATCGGAGAACGTCCACAGCAGGTTGTCGAACTGCTCGAGAGCGGCCGCATCCTCCAGCCACACGAGCACGCGCTCGCCGGCAAGGAACGCCTGCTCAGTCAGCGCGCAGACTTTCTTCAGCCGCGCCGGGCCGGCCGCATCGTTCAGCGTGTAGAACCGGACTTCGGCCATGTTGCCCGGTGGCGGCCTTCAGACCTTGATGGCGCCGGCGCGCTGGATCAGGAAGTCCGCCAGCAGCGGCACCGGTCGGCCAGTGCCGCCCTTCTGCGCGCCCGAGTTCCAGGCGGTGCCTGCGATATCCAGATGGGCCCACTTCATGCCCTGGGTGAAGCGGCCGAGGAATGCACCGGCCGTGATGGCGCCGCCATCGCGACCGCCGATGTTGGCCAGGTCCGCGAAGTTGCTGCGCAACTGCTCGGCATAGTCTTCGGTCAACGGCAGTTGCCAGCCGCGATCGCTGGCGCGCGCGCCGGCAGCGACCAGTTCCTGCGCAAGCGCATCGTCGTTGCCCATGATGCCGGTGAAATGGTGTCCCAGCGCGACCACGCAGGCACCGGTGAGCGTGGCCATGTCGATCACCGCGGCGGGTTCGTAGCGGCGGGCATAGTCCAGCGCATCGCAGAGGACCAGCCGGCCTTCGGCATCGGTGTTCAGGATCTCGACGGTCTTGCCGGCTCTGCTGGTGACGATGTCGCCAGGTTTGGTGGCGCGGCTGCCCGGCATGTTTTCCACGGCGGCCACCAGGCCCACCAGGTTCAGGCGCAGCTTGAGCAGGGACGCCACAAGCATGCAGGCAAGCACGCTGCCGGCGCCGCACATGTCGTATTTCATCTCATCCATCGCGGCAGGGTCCTTGAGCGAGATGCCGCCGGTGTCAAAGGTGACACCCTTGCCGACAAGGACGATCGGCGCTGCGCTGCGGGCACCGCCACGGTGCTCCATCGCGATGAAGCGTGGTGGTTCGGCGCTGCCGCGTGATACCGCCAGCAGGCAACCCATCTTCAGGCGCCGGATCTGTGGTTCATCAAACACGCGCACCTTGAGAGTGCGATGGGTTTTCGCCAGTTCCTTCGCCTGCTGTGCGAGGTAACGCGGCGTGCAGACGTTGCCGGGCAGATTGCCCAGGTCGCGCAGCAGCGACTGGCCGGCCGCAATTGCCTCGCCGTGCATGAGACCGCGGCGGGCAGCGCTCTGCGCCGCCGCGGCAAGGCCCGCTACGCTGACGCGTTGCAGCGTCAGGCGTGGCTTGCGTGCAGATTTGAAATCATTCACGCGGTAGAGCGCAGCGCCGGTGAGATCGGCAACAGCTCGACCGAGGTAGTAGTCGTCCAGACCGTCTGCGTCTGGCTGGTCGATGGCCAGCGCCAGATGGGCGGCGCGGGTCTTGAGCGAAGCCGCGAGCACTGCGCTGACGGCCCGACGCCAGCCGCGCAGCACGAATTCCTTGCGTTTGCCCAGGCCCACCACCAGCAAGCGCTTTGCCTTGATGCCGGCGGGATCCACGAGCAGCTGGGTTTCGCCCAGCCGCACTGGCAGGTCGCCGGTGGACTTGAGTCTGCGCAGAAGGCCGCGCGTGGCGGTATCCACGGTTTTGGACGAACCCGTCAGCGGATCTTCGTCGAAGAGTCCGATGGCGAGGCAATCGGCAGCCAGGGCACTGATACGCTGGTCGGGGGTGTCGAATCGGACCATGATGCTGGGGACTCCGCGGCTCGTATTGGCCGTGTGCGCAATGGGTTGGAGTTTATCCGAATGCGGGTGCTGGATCGGTACATCGTCAAAGCGATATGCGCCTCGACGGTCCTTGTGATGGCGGTGCTGCTCACGCTGCTCGCGCTGTTCCTGTTCATCAACGAACAGGGCTGGGTTGGCGCAGGCCGATACGGCAACCTGCAGGCGCT
>JBDSGY010000096.1:0-3816 GCA_039918755.1 Steroidobacteraceae bacterium | reverse complement strand
CGTGGACGACCGCCTGATCCTGAAGTTCCTCAATCCGAACGTGTCGGAAGACGAGGAGATGATGAAGCGTTTCGTGCACGAGCTGCGCTACAGCCGCAAGATCACGCACCACAACGTCATCCGCATCTACGACTTCCTGCAGATCCAGGGCAACTACGCCATATCGATGGAGTATTTCCCGTCGCATACGCTCGGCGCCGAGATCGTCAACGAGAAGCCCGTCGAGGTGAAGAAAGCGGTCAAGTTCGGCATCGACATGTGCACGGGCATGACGGTGGCGCACAAGGTCGGCATCGTGCACCGCGACCTCAAGCCCGCCAACGTGCTGATCAACAACGAGGGCCTGCTGAAGATCGTGGACTTCGGCGTGGCCGCCGCGCACCGCGAAGGCGACACCCAGCTGACCAAGACCGGCTACGTGATCGGCTCGCCCAAATACATGGCGCCGGAGCAGATCCTGGGCCGCAAGGTGGACGAACGCGCCGACATCTATGCCATCGGCGTCATCCTGTATGAACTGTTCACCGGCGTGCCGCCCTATGCGCGCGGCGACCACATGGCGGTGATGTACCAGCACGTGCAGGGCAAGGCGCGTCCTCCGCAGGAGCTCAATCCCAAGCTGCCGCCGGGCCTGTCGGATCTGATCGTGAAGGCCATGTCGGTGGACAAGACCAAGCGCCACCAGAGCATGGAAGAGCTCAGGGCCGCGCTCGAACGCTTTGCATGACGTAAGATCGGGTCTATGGCACGCATAGACGCCTTCCTCAAACTGGGCACGCAGCAGGGTTGCTCGGACATCCACCTCGCGGTTGGCGTCCCGCCCATGCTGCGCTTGTATGGCGACCTGCTACCCATCAAGTTCCGCGACCTGCGCGACACGGAACTGGAAGGCTATATCACCGAGATCCTGACCCCGACCCAGGCGGAAGTGTTCGCCAAGGGCAACGACGTGGACTTTTCCTACGTCTCGGCGGATGGCGGGCGCTTCCGCGTCAACGTGTTCCGCAAGGACACCGGCGTCGGCGCGGTATTCCGCACCATCCCCAACGACATCCCGACGCTGGACAAGCTGGCGCTGCCGCCCATCGTCCGGAAGCTCTGCGACTATCACCAGGGCATGATCCTGGTCACCGGTTCCACCGGATCCGGCAAGTCGACCACGCTGGCAGCGATGATCGATCTGCTCAATACCACCCGCAAGCTGAACATAATCAGCCTGGAAGACCCGATCGAATTCGTTCACCGCAGCAAGTCAAGCCAGGTGATCCAGCGGGAACTGGGCACGCATCTGCCAAGTTTTGCCGAGGGCGTGCGCGCCGCCATGCGCGAAGACCCTGACGTGATCCTGGTGGGTGAAATGCGCGACGCGGAGACGATCTCCATGGCAATGACCGCGGCCGAAACCGGGCACCTCGTGCTTGGCACACTGCACACCACCGGCGCGGTGAAGACCATCGACCGCATCATCGATGCCCTGCCCATCGAGGAACGCGAGCAGACCAAAAGCTTCCTGTCGCAAAGCCTGCTGGCCGTGGTCACGCAGGTGCTGTGCAAGACCCCCGACGGCCAGGGTCGCAAGGCGATCTGCGAAGTGATGGTGATGACCAAGGCCATCGCCAAGCTGATCCAGACCGACCAGACGCACCAGATCCCGAGCCAGGTGCAGATGGGCCGCGAATTCGGCATGCAGATGCTGGACCAGGGTCTGCTGGCCGCCGTGCAGGCGAAGGAAATCGATCCGGACAACGCGTATTCCTTCGCGCACGACAAGCGCGTGCTGCAGAAATTCGTCACCGACACGAGCCTCGTGCCCAAGCTGGACGCGACGTCCTTCAGCGGATCCTGAAACCATGGCCACGATCGACGCGTTTCTGAAGGACGTGCTGCAGCGACGGGGTTCGGACCTGCACTTCCTGGCCGGCGATCCACCGCGGATCCGCCTCTTTGGCGACCTGTCGCCGTTGCGGCCCGAGGCAATGACGGCGGATTTCGTGCGCGAGGCCCTGTACGAAATCATGCCGCCCAAGGCGCAGCACCGCTTCGAACACCAGGATGGCGCCGACTTCGCCTATTCCCTGGGGGAGCTCGGCCGTTTCCGCGTCAACGTGATGCGCCAGCTCAACGGCATGGGCGCCGTCTTCCGCGCCATTCCGTCCCAGGCGCTGACCATGGACGAACTGAAGCTGCCCGATTCGGTGCGGGCGCTGGCGCGTGCCAACAACGGCCTGATCCTGGTGACCGGCAAGACGGGCTCGGGCAAGTCCACCACGCTTGCCGCGATGATCGATGACATCAACAAGCGCGACAAAGGCCATATCCTCACCATCGAGGATCCGATCGAGTTCGTGCATGTGCGCAAGAACTGCCTGATCAGCCAGCGCGAGATCGGTGTGCATGCACAGACCTTTGCACAGGCACTGCACTCGGGCCTGCGCGAGGATCCAGACGTCATTCTCGTCGGCGAGTTGCGCGACCTGGAAACCATCAGCATCGCGGTCACCGCTGCGGAAATGGGCATCCTGGTGATGGGCACCCTGCACACCAATGGCGCGGCACAGACCGTCGATCGCATCATCAACGTGTTTCCAGCCGACAAGCAGTCGCATGTGCGCACGATGCTTTCCACCTCGCTGCGGGGCGTGATCTCGCAGCAGCTGCTGCAGAAGATCGACAAGCAGGGCCGCGTCGCGGCGCTCGAGATCCTGGTCAACAATTCCGCGGTGGCCAACCTGATCCGCCAGGGCAAGCTCGACCAGCTGGAAAACACCATGCAGTCCGGCGGCGCCAGCGGCATGCGCACCATGGACAGTTCCATTCAGGCGCTGTACGACCAGCGCATGATTTCCGGTAAAGAGGCCTTCAAGAAGGCCATCAGCAAGGCCCGCTTCGAGGCTGTAAAGGATCAGGGTTGAGCATTCGCAAGATTCTCGTTACCAGCGCGCTGCCCTACGCCAACGGCTCGCTGCATCTGGGTCACATCACCGAAGCCGTGCAGACGGATATCTGGTGCCGCTTCCAGCGGATGCGTGGCAACGACTGCATCTATGTCTGTGCCGAGGACTGTCATGGCACGCCGATCATGATCCGCGCGCGCCAGGACGGCATCACGCCCGAAGCACTGATCGCGGCGTCTGCGACCGAACACCAGCGCGACTTCGCGGGCTTCGCCATCGCCTTCGACCATTACCACTCCACGCACAGCGAGGAGAACCGGCACTATTCTTACGAGCTGTACGAAGCGCTGAAGAAGCGCGGGGTCATCACCCGCCGCAGCGTGCGTCAGGCGTACGACGAGCAGGCCGGGATGTTCCTGCCCGACCGCTTCGTGCGCGGCACCTGTCCGCGCTGCGGCACCCCCGACCAGTACGGCGACAGCTGCGAGAATTGTGGCGCCACCTATTCGCCGGCCGACCTGCTGGACGCGGTCTCGACGATCAGCGGCACGAAACCGGTGCTGCGCGAGTCCGATCACCTGTTCTTCCAGCTGGGCGAATTCGAACAGGACCTGCGCCAGTGGCTGGCCACCCATGGCCTGCAGCCCGCCGTGCGCGCCAAGCTCGACGAATGGTTCGAGACCGGCCTCAAGGACTGGGACATCTCGCGCGATGCGCCGTATTTCGGCTTCGAGATTCCCGACGCGCCCGGCAAGTATTTCTATGTGTGGTTCGATGCACCCATCGGCTACATCGGCAGCTTTGCCGCGCTGGCCGCGAAGCGCGGCCTGGACTTCGACGCCTACTGGAAGGCCGGTGCCACCACCGAGCTGCATCATTTCATCGGCAAGGACATCAGCTATTTCCACACGCTGTTCTGGCC
>JBDSGY010000095.1:0-2550 GCA_039918755.1 Steroidobacteraceae bacterium | reverse complement strand
ACGGTGGTGAAACACGGCGTCACGCTGATCGGCGAGACGAACCTGCCGGCGCTGGTCCCTGCCGACAGTTCGGCCCTGTATGCACGCAATGTGGCTGAGTTCCTCAAGCTGATCCTGCCCAAGGATGGCGGTTTCGTGCTGCCGCTGGACGATGACATCGTCAGCGCCTGTCTCATGACCCATGCCGGCGAAGTGAGGAAGACCTGAACATGGAAGCTGTGTCACCCCTGGTCGAGCATCTGATCATCCTCGTGCTGTCCATCTATGTGGGCTACCACATTGTCTGGAATGTCACGCCCGCGCTGCACACGCCCCTGATGGCCGTCACCAATGCGATCAGCGCCATCGTGATCGTGGGCGCAATGCTGGCCGCAGCGCTCACTGCCACGCCGCTGGCGCGCGGCATGGGGTTGCTGGCCGTGGCGCTTGCCGCCGTGAATATCGTCGGTGGCTTCCTGGTGACGCGCCGCATGCTGGCGATGTTCAAGAAACCCGAACGCCGGCAGACCCCGGATGCGGGCAAATGAGCCTCAATCTCGTCACGCTGCTCTATCTGCTCGCCAGCGTCTGCTTCATCCAGGCGCTGAAGGGTCTTTCGCATCCCGCCACTTCCATCCGCGGCAATGTGTTCGGCATGGCCGGCATGGCCATCGCCATTGTCACCACCGGCGCCCTGATCCTGCGCCTGTCCGGCGGCGCCGTGACCGGCATTGGCTGGACGCTGGTGGCACTGCTGGTTGGCGGCGGCTTTGGCGCCTGGCGCGCCCGCACCGTCGAGATGACCAAGATGCCGGAGCTCGTGGCTTTCTTCCACAGCATGGTGGGCCTGGCTGCGGTATGCATTGCCGTCGCGACCGCCCTTGAACCTTGGGCATTTGGCATTGCCGCGCAGAACGAACCGGCGCCTCCCGGCAACCGCCTTGAACTCGCGCTCGGCGCAACCATCGGTGCGATTACCTTCAGCGGCTCGGTCATCGCGTGGGGCAAGCTGTCGGCCAGATACAAGTTCCGGCTGTTTCGCGGCGCGCCGGTGGTGTTCGGTGGCCAGCATCTGCTGAACGCAGTACTTGGCTTCGCCATGATTGGACTGATCCTCGCGTACATGATCGGCGGCGTGCAGCCGGCACTCTGGGTGGCCATTGGCCTGGCTTTCGTGCTGGGCGTCACGCTGATCATTCCGATCGGTGGCGCCGACATGCCGGTGGTGGTATCGATGCTCAACAGCTATTCGGGCTGGGCGGCCGCAGGCATCGGCTTCAGTCTCAACAACAGCATGCTGATCATCGCGGGCAGCCTGGTGGGCAGTTCCGGCGCCATCCTTTCCTACATCATGTGCAAGGCGATGAATCGCGCCTTCTTCAGTGTGATCCTGGGTGGCTTCGGAGCCGAAGCCGGCTCGTCCGCAGCGCAGACGGAACAACGCACCGTGAAGAGCGGCAGCGCGGAGGACGCGGCCTTCATGCTGGCCAACGCGGAAAGCGTCATCATCGTGCCCGGATACGGGCTGGCGGTGGCGCGCGCCCAGCACGCCGTGAAGGAACTCGCGGCCAAGCTCACCGAGAAGGGCATCACGGTCAAGTACGCGATCCATCCGGTGGCGGGGCGCATGCCGGGCCACATGAACGTGCTGCTGGCCGAGGCCGAGGTGCCCTACGACCAGGTCCTGGAAATGGACGATATCAATTCGGAATTCGCGCAGACCGACGTGGCGGTGATTCTGGGCGCCAATGACGTGGTGAATCCGGCCGCGCTGGTCAAGGGCAGTCCGATCTACGGCATGCCGATTCTCGAGGCCTACAAGGCGCGCACCATCATCGTCAACAAGCGCACCATGGCCAGCGGCTATTCCGGGCTCGACAATGAGCTGTTCTACAGCGACAAGACGATGATGGTGTTCGGCGACGCGAAGAAGATCGTCGAAGACATCGGCAAGGCGATCTGAAAGAAAAAAGCCCGGAAGGTCATTCCGGGCTTGCGCTTATCCGATCCGGAAAAGGATCAGAACTTGCGGCTCAGCGACACGAACGCAGTACGCCCCTGAATCAGGCTGTAGTACTGGCTGGTCAGCGGAATCGTTCCCAGACGCGCGGTGCCAGCCACGTCGACCGAGATCTGCGGTGGCTGCTCGTCCGTGATGTTCGTTGCGCCCACCGTCACTTCGTACTGGTCACCCTTGTACCGCACCGAGAAATCATGCGTGAACACATCCTTCACACTGGTGATCTGGGTCGACGGGCCGGAGTAGGAGAAAGCGGTGCGGCCGTCTTCTTCCTCATAACCCAGATTGTCTTCTCCACCCACGAAGTTGGTGCTCCAGGCGAAAGTCCAGTCGCCACGCTTCAGGCGAACCTGGGTGTTGGCGGTCCATTTCGGCTCACCGATCAGGCCGTTGTAGTCATACACCTCGCCCGGATACAGCTCTTCCTTGTCGTAGGTGGTGCGCGACGCTTCACCTTCCAGTTCCATCTTGCCGAACGAGAAGTTCTTTTCGTAGCTCACATTGGCATCGAAGCCCTTCGTGCGCTGCGTCGGAACGTTGCGGTACTGCGC
>JBDSGY010000094.1:0-8518 GCA_039918755.1 Steroidobacteraceae bacterium | reverse complement strand
GCGGATCAGAAGCCAGCTCGGCGACGGAGATTCCCTCGAGATCCGCAGCAGCGACGAGTTGCGGCGATTGTCGATGCAGGTGTTCGATCGCGCGTTCGCCGTCACCCACGCACTGGAAGCCGTCGCGGTGCTGATCGGCCTTGTCGGCATCGCGTGTGCAGGCGCCTCCACTGCACTCGCCCGCCGTGGCGAGTTCGGTATGCTGCGACACCTGGGCATGCTGCGCCGGCAGATCGTGACGATGCTGGCTGCGGAAGGCCTCTGTCTCAGCGCGCTCGCCGCCTTGTATGGACTGCTGCTCGGCGGCGCGATAAGCCTGGTGCTGGTCCACGTGGTGAATCGGCAGTCATTCAACTGGAGCATCGACCTCGCCGTGCCCGGCTGGCAGCTCGCCGGATTCGCGCTCGCATTGCTGGCAACGGCCACGCTCACGAACGTCATCAGTGCCCGCAGCGTGCTCGGAACCACTGCACTGCGCGCCGTGCGCGAGGACTGGTGAACGCCTTGCCGCGCATGTTCGCGGTCCTGTCCGGCCTGCTTTGCGTGGTAACCGCAATGGGCGCCGACTATGCGGCCGTGCTGCCGGGGACGGTGCTGCAGTTTCCGCGCGACCACGGCAGTCACCCGCAATTCCGCACCGAATGGTGGTACGTCACCGGCTGGCTGCGCACCGTCGACGGTGAATCATTGGGCTTCCAGATCACTTACTTCCGCACGCGTCCCGATTTGGCCCCGGGGAATCCCAGCGCCTTTGCGCCAACGCAGCTGATCATCGCGCATGCCGCACTGAGCGATGCGCGCCAGGGACGGCTGTGGAAGGACCAGCGGATCGCGCGCGCCGCGCTCGGCCTGGCTGGCGCAAGCACTGACCGCATGGAAGTCTGGCTCGATCGGTGGCGACTTGAGCAGCGCGGTGCCGGCATGACGGCAAACGTAACTGGCGGGGACTTCGCGCTTGCGCTGCAGCTGGACCCCTCGCAGCCGCCGTTGCTGAACGGCCTGAAGGGCTGCAGCCAGAAGGGCCCCGCACCGCGGTCCGCCAGCCATTACTACAGCCTGCCGCACTTGCGGGTCACTGGCACCATCACGCGCCAGGGTCGCGAGCAGACGGTCACCGGCGAAGCCTGGCTGGACCACGAGTGGTCGAGCGAATATCTCGACGCACAAGCCACCGGCTGGGACTGGACCGGCATCAACCTCGCCGACGGCGGCGCACTGATGTTGTTCCGCATACGCGATGCAGCAGGCACGAATCGATGGGCGGGGGGCACCCGACGCGACGCCAGCGGCAAGGTTCACGTGTTCGGGCCGCACGAAGTAGCGTTCACGCCGGGAAGGCGCTGGAGGTCACCGCGAACCGGGACCCTGTATCCGGTCGAGTGGACGGTGACTGCCGGCGATGCCACGTTCGTACTCAAGCCGCTGCTCGATGACCAGGAGAACGATGCGCGTCTTTCTACTGGCGCGATCTACTGGGAAGGCGCCGTGACGGCCTTGCAGCAAGGCGTCATCCGCGGGCGGGGCTATCTCGAACTCACCGGTTACGGCGAACCCTTGAAGCTTCCCTAGCAAGAGGTGAATGCGGTTTGCGGATCGCTGGACCTTGCCACCCTGCTGGCGCGCGATCACCATGCGAACTCTGACGCCACCCAAGGAAGCGCAGGCATGAATGGGATCGCCGGTCGCACATTTGCACTCGCCCTCTTGCTTGCAATGGCTGCGACGCTTGGCGGCTGCGCCAGGCGCCCCGCCGCTGCGATCGCGATGGACGCCGACGACATCGCTGGCGTTGTCACGTCCGCGTCAGGCCCTGAAGCCGGCGTATGGGTCATCGCGGAGACAGCGGACCTGCCCACGCGCTTTGCGAAGATCGTCGTGACCGACGATGCGGGCCGTTACCTGATTCCCGATCTGCCTGCTGCCAAGTACCAGGTGTGGGTCCGCGGATACGGCCTGGCTGATTCGGCCAAGGTTGCAGGCACACCCGGCAAGGCGCTGGACCTCCGGGCGACGATCGCGCCCGATGCCGCCACGGCTGCAAAGGTGTATCCCGCCGCCTATTGGTACGCGATGATGAAGCTGCCCACGGAGCAGGAGACTGCGAAGCTGCGCAACGGACGCAACGAATACCTGATGTGGGTGAAGAACATGGGCTGTGTCGGCTGCCACCAGCTCGGTCAGCTCGCGACGCGCACCCTGCCGCCAAGCCTCGGCAAGTTCAACAGCTCGCATGATGCGTGGCTGCGCCGCATCTCGTCTGGCCAGGCCGGCCCCAACATGGTCCAGATTGCGATGGGCACGCTCGGCGGCCTGCCGCTCAAATATCTGTCGGATTGGACGGACCGCGTGGCACAGGGCGAGCTGCCTGCACAGCAGCCAAAGCGACCACAGGGCATCGAGCGCAATGTGGTGGCCACCGTGCGCGACTGGGCGACCGACCAGCACTATCTGCACGATCTTTCGGGCACGGATCGCCGCGACCCCACGGTCAACGGCTATGGCCCGCTGTACGGCGCGCCGGAGCTCAGCACCGACGAATTCCCGATACTCGACCCAAGGACCAGCACCGCGACCACGTTCCGCGCACCGGTGCGTGACGCGAACACGCCCACGACCCACGACGACCCGGTGACCGCTCCATCGCCGTACTGGGGCGACGAACGCCTCTGGGACAGCAAGGCCAACGCACACAATCCAATGCTCGATGCCAGGGGTCGCGTGTGGTACACGGCGCGCATTCGCGCCGCCGACAATCCCGCGTTCTGCAAGCGCGGCTCCACTCATCCGTCAGCCAAAGCGTTTCCCGTCGAGCGCTCCGGTCGGCAGCTTGCGATCTACGAGCCAGACAGGAAGAAGTACACGTTCGTCGACACCTGCTATGGGACGCATCACCTGCAGTTCGCCTACGACGATCCGAACGAGATGCTGTGGACCAGTGGCGGCGGCCAGGTGGTCGGATGGCTCGACACGAAGAAGTTCGACGCCACCGGCGATGCAGCAGCTTCCCAGGGCTGGTCGCCCCATGTGCTCGACACCAACGGCAACGGCCGGCGCGACGAGTGGGTGGAGCCGGGACAGCCCGCCGATGCGAAGCGCGACACGCGCATTGCCGCGGGGTTCTACGCGGTGATGCCGAACCCCGCGGACCATTCCGTCTGGGGCTCGGCTGCGTTTGGCTTTCCGGGTGCAATCCTGCGCTTCGATCCGCAGACGCAGCTCACCGAAATCTACCGGCCGCCGTTGCCAGGCTTCGGCGTGCGCGGCGCCGACATCGACTCGCATGGCGTCGTCTGGGTATCGCTCGGCAGCGGTCACCTGGGCGAATTCGACCGGCGCAAATGCACGGCGCCGCTGAACGGTCCATCAGCCACCGGCGATCACTGCCCGGAGGGCTGGACCCTGCACGACCTGCCGGGCCCCGGCTTCGCGCAGCGGCCGCAATTCAGTGTCGAGTCGAGCTACTACACATGGGTGGACCGGCACGACACTCTGGGCCTCGGCAAGGACGTGCCCATCGCCACCGGCAACCTGTTCGACGGCGTGCATGCGCGCGTCGGCGGGAGCATGGTCACGCTGCGCATCCCTTACCCGATGGGCTTCTACATGAAAGGAGTAGAGGGGCGCATCGACGACCCGAAGGCTGGATGGAAGGGGCGCGGCCTCTGGGTCACGAGTGGCGATCGCACGCCGTGGCTGATGGAGACGGGCAAGGGCACGCGCCCACTGGTGGTGCACTTCCAGACGCGGCCGGATCCACTGGCGAAGTAGTAGAAAGAACCGGCGTGCTTACCTGCCTGCGGGCAGGGACGCGTCATAAACAGGGTCCGGCTTGCGTGTCCACGGCGAACGCATGAAGTATGGCTGCATCGAAAACGTCGCTTCGACCGCAACGATGCCGGCCTTCGTCACTTTGAATGCTTCCAGAAATCCCCACGACTGCGGTTCCTGGTAGTTGGATTTCACTGCAGTACCGTCGGTCAGCTTGTATTCGTCCAGCACGCCCTTGTGGTCGATGAAGCCGCGACACATCACGAAGCCGCGCTCCTCATCCACCAGGAAGCAATCGCGATCGCGCACGCGATTGTTGTAGCGATAGCGGCCAGACCTGAAGCCCTCCTCGATCTCGTTGAAAGCGAGGCCGTTCTCGTGGCGCACGGCATTGGCGGCAAACCGCGTACCGCGAATCTCACCGGTGTTGAACTGCAGCGTCGAGAAATAGCCGTCGGCGTGCCGCAGCAGCTCGGCACGCGGCACGCGATCCGCGACCGGCACCGCCGCGCTCAATGCAGGATCGCGATGGTATTGCGTGACGTCGCCCATCGGAGTGGGCGGGCCACTGAGGTACCGGCGCGTCGCCACCGCATGTTCGACTTCGGTGATCTTGCGGTCCCGCACCCGCAGCCTGATCGCGAGGAATCCCTGCGCCTCGCGCTGCATGATACTCGTATATATGCCGACCCCCCCGGTGTCCGGATCCGTCAGCACCAGGGGCGCATCCACCTCGGCGCTCACCGTATCCCAGGTGCCATCGGGAAAAGCCATCTCCACGTTGTTTTCGGTGAACCTCACCCGAGGTGCGAACGGAGCAAGCTTCACGTCGTGCGCGCGGTATGCAGCACGATAGGCTGTCGCGATCCCTGTCAGGCAGGTGTTGTCGCAGCTAGCGGCTCGCACTGCATTGGCCTGCAGGGCGAGCGCGCACATACCCACGGCCGTCAAAGCTGTCCGGAGCGTCAAACCTTTCATGGGGCGTTTTCTCGCTGTTGGGTTCAGTAGCGGTGATCACTCATGCCAGGCGTGGAATCGGTCGCTGAATCAATGTGCAGGCGATTGTCGCCACGGTGATGGCAATCGCAAAAAGCACGAAGAACGCGACTGCGCCGCCCACGTCGAGGGACATCGCGCCGGTGTAGGCGCTGGCCACGGCGCCGAGCCGGCCGATGCCGAGGATGGCGCCGAGACCGGTTGCCCGCAGCGTGGTGGGATACAAATGGGCGCCGAGGGCGAACATGGTTGTTTGCGTGCCGGCAGCGCTGAAGCCGACGAAGGCCATCAGCGCCATGACGCTCGTGCCGGACGGCTGTCCGGCTCCGAACAGCAGACACAGCACTACCGCAACGCCCACGCCCACCCCGCCCAGGATCAGCTGCGCAGGGCGGGAGCCGAACCAGCGGATGAGCAGGCCGCACGCAATGCTGCCAGCGATTCCGCCGATGCTGAATGAGGCCAGCGCAGTGCCGGTGAATGAGAGCGGGAATTTCTCGCTGGCAAGCATTGCAGGTGCCCAGCTCAGGATCGTGTAAAGCGCGAGCAGCGACATGAATGAAGCGATCCACGCGAGCAGGCTGTCGCCTCGCCTGCCCGGCGCCAGCAGAGCGCCGAGGGTAGCTCGCTGGTCGCCTTTGTCCGCGCCCGCCAGGTAACTCGGCGATTCGGGCAGCAGGCGCAGGAACAGCAGCGCCACCATGATCGGCGCAATGCCGCCGATGATGAACAGGCTGCTCCAGCCAGCAGTTTCCATCAATGCAGCGGCGAGCAAGCCCGCGACCATCGATCCGACCGGCTGGCTCAGCATCGCGATGGAGATGCCGATGCTCCGGAAACGTTCGGGCGTGAACTCTGCGATCAGCGCGGTGGCATTGGGGAGCGCGGCGCCGAGACCCAGACCTGCGATGGCCCGCAATGGACCGAAGGCCGCCAGCGAATGCGTCTGTGACGCGAGGCCCGTGGCGATGCCGAACACTGCGACAGCAAGGATCAGGCCCTTGCGGCGACCGATGCGGTCACCCAGCCAGCCTCCGAACGTGGCGCCGATCGCCATGCCGACCAGGCTGAGAGCGGCGATGGGCGCAAGGTCAGCGCGGACCAGGGCCCAGTCGCGCATCAGGGCGGGAATCGCAAGACCGAGCAGCTGCGCATCGAGTCCATCGAGCATCAGCGCGGTGGCGACCATCGCTACTACGAACTTCTGGTATGGCGTCCAGGTGCCGGCGTCGAAGGCTTTCATGCGCCAGGCATCACGGCTTCGATGAGGATCGGGCCGGGTCGTTTCAGCGCAGCGGCCAGGCGGTCATCAAACTCTTCTGCCGTGCTGGCACGGATGGCCTCGACGCCCATGCCACGCGCAAGCGCTACCCAATCGATAACGGGGTTGTCGATCTCGAGCAACGCCGCCGCTGAAGCCGTCTTGATGCGCGTTCCCACGCGATCGACCTCGGCGCGCAACACGGCATAGCAGCGGTTGGCAAGAATGATCGTCACGACGTCGAGCTTCTCGCGCGCCTGCGTCCACAGCGCCTGCAACGTGAACATGGCGCTGCCATCGGCCTGCACGTTCACCACCTTGCGCGTCGGGGCAGCGATGGCTGCACCGGTTGCGAGGGGAATTCCCTGTCCGAGCGCGCCGCCGGTGACGGTCATATGCAGGTGTGGCGAAGCATGCGCCGTCTCCAGCGCGAGGGCCGGACCGTTGCTGATCGCCTCCTCGGAAAGGATTGCGTCTGCGGGCAGATGCCTGGCAAGCGAGCGACCGATCGCCGATGCATCAAGGACCCCGCGCGGGCAATCCAATGGAGAGCCCTGATGGTCCGCAGCGCTCACGGAAGGTGCTCCGAGCCATTCGGCCAGCGCCTCCAGCGCAAGCACCTCGTCCTGATGCGCGTGGGCCAAATAAGTCAGCGTGGCATTCCCGGGCGTCAGCCAGCTCGGGAACTGTGGATAGGCGAACGGCGCCACTGGCGGATGGGTTCCCACCAGGATCAGATCCGAAATGCCGTGCAGTGCTGCAACTGCCATCTCGGCCCGATATGGAATGCGCGCTACCTGCAACAGGCCTGCACCCCGCCAGGTTCGGGCGGCGACCAGATCGACCATGGGGCGCGCGCCAGTGTGACGACAGATGCGTTCGAGTGCCCGCAGGCCACGCACGTCGCCACCTGCCGCACGGGCGAGGATGATACTGCCGCGACCACGCTCGCGCAGGATGGACGCGACGCGGCCGATGGCCTGCTCATCCGGCAATGCGGGGACCGGCGCCGGCAGTGGCGGGCAGTAGCCTGAAGTGGTGCTCCACGCTACATCGGCCGGCAGGATGAGCGTGGCGATCTGCCCCGGCGGCTTGCAGGCGGCAGCGAACGCCTGGGCTCCGTCGGCTGACACGGTATGTGCACTTTCAGACATCCGCAGCCAGTCGGACATCGGCTTGGCAATGGCTGCCACATCGGACTTGAGCGGGCTGTCCCAGCGTTTGTGCTCGGTGGAATGATCGCCCACGATGTTGACCACGGGACTCATCGCACGACGGGCGTTATGCAGATTGGCCATGCCGTTGGAAAACCCGGTGCCCAGATGCAGCAACGTGACGGCGGGCTTCCCCTGGATTCGGGCATAGCCATCGGCCATGCCGGTGACGCCCCCTTCGAACAGCCCCAGGACCGGCCGAATCTGCGGCAGCTTGGCCAGCGCCGCGAGAAAGTGCATCTCCGAGGTGCCCGGATTGGCGAAACAGACTTCGGCTCCTGCGGCAGCCAGTGTGCGCATCAGGCTCTCGGCGCCAGTCATCGGCTGCGTGTGGTCAGGTTGCTCCATGTCAGGCAGCCTACTCCCGCCATCAACGCGCAGCCAGTGAGCGTGCACGCGGTGCTCGACCGTCTATGATCGCCGGAGTCAAAGAGCGGAGGAAAGACATGACACTGCAGGATCCGCGGGCACGGCGCCATGTCACAGCTGGCCTGCGCATGGTGATCACCGTCGCGCTTGCAACCCTCTGCGTCGCCGCCAGCCCCGCGACGAAGCATCCGGATGGTGCACTCACATACGCGAAGTTCTGCGCTGCCTGCCACGACCAGACTGCGCCCCGCATCCCGCCGCGCTCTGCGCTGGCCCGCCTTTCTCCCCAGCGCATCATGCGCACGCTGGATTTCGGCCTGATGATGAGCGTGGCGTATCCCATGCGGCGCGAAGAGCGCGAAGCCGTGGCCGCTTACCTCGGCGGCGGCAAGGACAGCATTGCCCCGCCAGCCAGCGCCCTGTGCGCCGCGGATATCCGCATCCTGTCCTCGCCTTCGAAAGCTAACTGGACGGGTTGGGGTCCGGCAGCCGACAACATGCGCTTCCAGCGTGCCGCGGACGCGGGCCTCGACGGCAGCCAGATCGGCAACCTGAAACTGAAATGGAGTTTCGGGTTTCCCGGTGACGTGATCGCCTTTGCCGCCCCCACCGTGATCAGCGGCACGATGTTCGTGGGCAGCGCTGGTGGAATGGTGCAGGCGCTGGATGCGCGCACCGGCTGCATCCACTGGACCTACCAGGCCGCGGGACCGGTGCGAACGCCACCGACGATCACCGTGGATCGAGGCCGCCAGTTGCTGCTCTTCACTGATCAGATCGGCGGGGTGTACGCGCTGGAAGCGAGGACGGGCAGGCAGGCCTGGAAAACACGCGTGGAAACCCACGAGGCAACGCGTCTTACCGGCGCCATCGCCGTCCACGATGGCATGGCCTTCGTGCCCGCTGCCTC
>JBDSGY010000093.1:0-2887 GCA_039918755.1 Steroidobacteraceae bacterium | reverse complement strand
GCGAGATGCCGCAGCGAAGGGAGGCGTCGCCTTCGATGATGAGGCAGCCGCCGTGGGCCGATGCGCCGGCGCTGGTGGAAGCGAAACCCTTGATGCGCACTTCGCCGCTCATCATGTTCTCGGCAGCGCCTGTGCTGGCGTTGCCATGCACGACGACCCTGGCGTGCTGGTTCATGCCGGCGACGTAGTAGCCGGCATTGCCCATCACGTCGATGTCGAACGGCGCGTCTGCGCCGCAAGCGATGGCGTGTGCTCCATCGGGGTTCAGCACCCGCACCGGGGGCAGTGGTGCAAGTGCGGTGCTGGCATGCAGCCACCCGTTCAGTGCACGCAGGCCCCCCTCCTGCGCCAGGTCGAATTCCTTGGGCAGTGTGGTCATGCGCGTTTCCAGGAATAGATGGTGCGCGGCTGCGGCTCGAACAGCTTCGCAGAGGCTACGCCGGGCAGGTGGGCGAGGGAGCGGAACTCCGACGCCACCGCAACGTAGCTGTCGGTCTCGGCCACGATCGCCGGCTTGCAGGCGAACGGATCACGCACCAGCGACAGGCCGTCCTGGGTGCCGATCAGGAACGTAAAGAAGCCATCCAGTTCGGTGAAGCCCTGGTCGATGGCCTTCTCGATGCTGTCGCCCTCGCGCATGCGCCATTCGAGAAAACGGCAGGCGGCTTCGGTGTCGTTGTCCGTCTCGAAATGTATGCCGAGCGGCTCCAGCTTGCGGCGTACGAGATTGGGATTGGACAGCGAGCCGTTGTGCACCAGGCAAAAGTCCTCACCCGCGGTGAACGGATGCGCATGTGCGGGGGTGACCGCCGATTCCGTGGCCATGCGCGTGTGTCCCACGGCATGACTGCCGGCGAGCCTGCCAAAGCCGTAGCGCTCGGCGATGGCGCCGGGCGTGCCGATATCTTTGTAGAGATCGATCTGGTGACCCTGGGACAGGATGACCACGCCGGGCAGGCCGGCGATGTGCTGGCGCACGGCCGCGACATCGGCGCGCGTGCTGAGCACCGCATGCCGGCCGCTTTCGTGCAGGCCGTGTTCGCCAGGCAGGTCGCGGGCCAGCACGCGCATGAACGCCGCCCAATCAACGGGGCCATGCAGCTGAAACAGGCTCAGTTTGGTGGCGGTCGTGGGAGTGGTCGCAAACACGGCCAGGCCAGCCGAATCAGGGCCGCGATCGGTCATGCCCACCAGCATGGGAACGAGCAGTTCACCCAGGCGGTGATCCCAGGAAGGGTTCTTCAACAGCAATCCGACGATGCCGCACATCAGAAGAACTCCACGTAGCGCTTCGTCTCCCAGTCCGACACATGGCGTGCGTACTCGGTCCACTCCATTTTCTTCAGCGCGATGAATTCAGCGGCAAGCTGCGAACCCAGTCCGTCCTGCACCACTTCATCCTGCTCCAGGGCCGTGATCGCCTCGAGCAGGTTCTGCGGCAGCAGCCCGATGCCGAAACGCTGCAGGTCGGCAGGCGTTGCCTCGTAGAGATTGGTGTTGTTCATCGGACCGGGGTGAAGGCGGTTCTTTACGCCATCCATTCCGGCCGCCGCAATAGCAGCCGAGACCAGGTAGGGATTGCACCCGGAATCCGGCAGCCGCATCTCCAGGCGGCCTCCTGGAATGCGCACGCAGCAGGTGCGGTTGTTGTCGCCATAGGAAATGTAGGCGGGCGCCCAGGTGGCGCCGGAGAGCGCGCGACCCACGACCAGCCGCTTGTATGAATTCACGGTCGGCGCGCAAATGGCCGTCAATGCACGTGCGTGCTTCAGCAAGCCACCCAGAAAGAAGTAGCCGGTCTCCGACAGCGCGAGTCCCTGCGGGTCGCCCGCGTCATGGAACAGGTTGGGCTGCGTGGCATTGCCGAGCGAGATATGAAAATGGGCGCCGCTGCCCGTGCGGTTCGAGAACGGCTTGGGCATGAAGCTGCCGATCATGCCGTGCTTGCGCGCGATTTCGCTCACGGCCATCTTCACCAGCGTGAAGTTGTCGGCCGATGTCAGTGCGTCGGCATAGGTGTAATTCACCTCGAACTGGCCGTTCGCGTCTTCGTGGTCGATCTGGTACACGTCCACGCCAACCGTACGCAGCGAGCTCGTGAGCTCATCGAGGTAGACACTGGCGCGCGACAGGCCCTTGTAGTCGTAGCAGGGCTTCTCGAGTGTGTCGGTCGAGTCGAAAGGCTGCAGTGCGCCATTGGCATCGCGCGTCAGCAGCATGAACTCCGGCTCGATGCCGGTGTACAGCGTCAGTCCTTCGGCCGCCAGCTTGTCGAGCTGGCGCTTCAGCACTACGCGCGAACAGTACGGCCATGGCGATCCCTTGACCGTGCCATTGCACACGATGCGCGCGTGACCCGGCATCCACGGCAGTGCACGCAGCGTGTCGGGATCACCCACCGCCATGTAGTCAGGACCATGCGGGCCCATGCCGAAGCCCCACAGCGCGAAGCCGGCAAAGCCGGCGCCATCGCCCAGCACCATGTCGAGGTGCTCGATGGGCACGGATTTGGCCTTGGCGGCGCCATGTATGTCGACGAATTGTGCCAGTACATAGCGGATGTTCTGGGCACGCAATCCAGACTGGAGGTCTTTGCTGTTCATCGTGATCCTCGGGGGGCGGAGGCCGCGTACTGGGAAATGGTGTGGAGACACTGCTGCAGATAAAGCGCGAAGCCGGGGTCGCACCAGAGGCGCAGCGATGCGGTATCGGTGGCCGAAGGTTCGCGAATGAGGGTGACGCTGATGCCGGCCAGCAGCGTCATCACCACCAGATCGGGCTCTGCCTGCAGTCGCCCGAAGTCGAAACTGCAGACATGGGCCAGCGCTGCGGGCCACCGGGGGCCATGCAGCAGCAGGCTGTGATCCGCGCGGATCAGCGTCCAGGC
>JBDSGY010000092.1:0-6253 GCA_039918755.1 Steroidobacteraceae bacterium | reverse complement strand
AGGTCTGCTTCCGCAGTCGGTGTCCAGTCGCGCGGCCGGTAGCGCGGCGGCAGGTCCGTCGCCGTCACCATGCGGCCCGCGCACAGGATGGACAGCCTTTCAATGAGGTTTCCCAGCTCGCGCACATTGCCCGGCCAGCTGTAGCGCGTCAGGCATTCCAGTGCATTCGCGGACAACTGCACGCGCTGGCGACCAGCCGCAAGATTGATGTCGGAGAAGTTACTGATCAGGGTCGGCATGTCCTCGATGCGCGTGCGCAGCGGCGGCATGTCGATGGGGAATACATTCAGGCGGTAGAAGAGGTCTTCACGAAAGCTGCCGCCTGCGATGGCTTCTTCGAGATTGCGATGGGTGGCAGCGATGATGCGCACATTGCATTTGTACTGCAGCGCGCTGCCAACACGCTCGAACACGCGCTCCTGCAGCACCCGCAGCAGCTTGACCTGCATGGTCAGGCTCATGTCGCCGATCTCGTCCAGGAACAGCGTGCCACCCTCGGCCAGCTCGAAACGACCCTTGCGGGTGGCCACGGCGCCGGTGAATGCACCCTTTTCGTGTCCGAACAGCTCGCTTTCCAGCAGCTCGCTCGGAATTGCCCCGCAGTTGACGGCAATGAATGGCCGGTTGCGACGGGGGCTCGAATGATGGATGGCGCGGGCGACCACTTCCTTGCCGGTGCCCGACTCGCCCAGGATCAGGACGCTGGACTCGTGGGCGGCGACCTGCTCGATCAGCGCCACGACATGGCGGATGGCGGTGGACTGTCCCGTGGGTCCCCGGTTGGCGGTTACTTCAGCGAGAACTTCACTTTCTGCGGTAGCCATGAGACCTGCCAGCTGTTCAACAATGATCGGGCGATCATTGTCACAGGTCACCTGCGCCAGAAAAGTGACGCACTGCGACGGTCCTCAGCGCATGCGTGTGATGCCCGTCTCACTTGCGGAACGGCGCGGCTGCCGGACGCCGGCCACCTGACGCCGGTGACGGCGAAATGCCAGCTTTTCGATCAGATCTGCCGTGGCCTCGCCCGGTGGCGAGAACGCGGCCTTCACCTGGCCGTCTGCCGAGGTGTGGGTGACATTGGCGATCAGCGTCAGCGGCTGAGGCAGGCTGTCGCGCAGGTAGATGTCGAGCAGCCCCTGCTCACCAACCCGGGCCGGCACGGTGCTTCGCCACACCGCCCCCAGCGCGTTGAAGCGGATGTTGGTTGCCGGCGGACGGGGCTTGGCAGCGGCAAGCAATTGCCCCATGAGATCAAGCAGCAGGTTCATCTTCACTTCCAGGCGCATCAGGTCGGCGGAATGCGGCGATTTCTCGTCCTTTTTCTCGACCGAACCCTGCTCCTCGATGGCTGCACATACCTGCAGCACCCGTACATTGCTATCCGCGATGCTGGTCACGGTGGCCAGGTCAAGCGCCCTGGAAAGCGGTCGCCAGCCGACGGCGAGCAGGTCTTCATAGGCCAGCTCGTTCTGCAACACCACTGTATCGACGCCTTCGTACATGACACTTCCTCTGTGCCGAAGAGCGTCTATGCGAGCAACGTCTCCAGCGTGCGATCCGATTCGACGATTGCTGCCCGCAAGGCCACCATCGGCGCTGCCTCGTCGGGCAGAGCCAGTTGCGCCGCCAGGTCGGTCAGCATCCGTCGTCTTTCCAGCATCAGTCCGCGCACCTCCGGTCCGTCGCGCCCCTCCAGGAGGCACCGCACCAGTCGCGTTGTTGACGCCATGACGCCCTGTACTAGCAAACGCTGTGCCGCCGGACGCTGGTTGAGCATGATTCTTCAGCTCCTGCGCGTCGGAATCTGGATCCAGGCACTGCGGATCTCGCGCAGCAGGTGGCTGACCTCTTCCAGCAGATCGGTGCGGTTCTCGAGGTTCGCGCGTAGCAGCTGCCGGCCGGCATAGTCATAAAGGTCACCCAAGTTGGCCGCGATCTCGCTGCCGGCCTCGAAGTTCAGGCTGGCGCGCAGCTCACTGATGATCTCGACCACCCGGTGGATCAGCCGATTCTTCGACTCGAGGGCGCCATGGTCCATCGCGCCGCGAGCCGCGGCCAGGCGTTGCAGCGCGCCATCCATCAGCATGGTGATCAACTGGTGCGGATCGGCTGCCGCGACTCCTCCATGAGCCGCCACCGACTGGTACGCCGCGAGGCTGGAACTGCGCGAATATGCCGACATACGTCAAACTCCATTGGTACAAGGAGTTTAACGGCATGCGTCGATCAGACTTGAATCCGCCGCAGCGGCGTTGATCAGGTGCCAGCGCTCTTGGCGATGCTGGTGGACTGCGCCAGCTGCTGCGTCAGATAGCTCGACGTGGACTGCAGCTGCGACAGCATCGAATCCAGCGCCGTGAACTGCTTCTGGTAGCGGGCCTGGTAGACCACCATGCGCGCATTCAGCGCGTCCTGGCGCGAGACCAGGTCCTTGCGCTGCACATCGATGCCGGCGGTGCGCGCGGCGATGGCGCCGGAGGTCGAAAGCTGCGATTCGAGATATTTGTCCATCTGCGTCGCCACGCCGTTCGTCGAACCAAACAGCTGGCTCACGGCCGTGGAATTCGCCGTCATCGCGGTCTGGAACTTGGCGGCATCCAGTGCCAGATTGCCGTCGGTGCCAAAGGCAATGCCGACACTGGCAAGCGTCGTGTAAGGCGAAGTGGCACCGGTCACCGGCCCGCTCACCAGTCGCCGCACCTGCGTTTCGATGTTCAGCAACATCGAGTCGCCGAGCATGGGTCCGGCCTTCTTGGTGGCCGCGTCGTAACTGCGCAATTTGGCGATCTGGCTGCCGAGCGCGTTGTAGGCCGTGACGAAGTCACTCGCCTTCTTCTGCACGGCGGCGTCGTCATTCGTGACTGACAGCGTGTCGATGGTGCCCGGCGTCGCCTTCTTGAGGGTCAAGGTCACGCCGTCGATGGCGCCGTCGATGGAATTGGTCGCGCTGCGCACCTCGATGCCGGACAGGTTCACGATGGCGTCCTGGGCGGCGACCACTGTGTACCCCGACGTCGTCGGCGGATCGTAGACGAGTTGCGCGAGACCACCATCGCCGCCGCTCTGGGTCACCGTTACGGCATTGGCGAGGCCGGTCTTGTCACCCGTCAGCACCAGATGCGCGCCGTCGGCGCCAGTGAGGATGGTTGCCCGCACGCCCGTATTGTTGGCTGACTTGTTGATCGCATCGCGGATTCCGGCCAGCGTGTTTTTGGTGGAATCGATCGCGACCGTGAAAATGGAGCTTCCCAGGCTCAACGTCAGCGTCCCGGTGCCCACCACGGTGGTGGAACCGCCCACGTAGGCGGCGGAACGCAGCTGCGTGGCCTTGGCCAACTGCATGACTTCGACGTCATAGGCGCCCGAACTCGCCGTGGCCGATGCGGTTGCGGCCAGACGCGTATCGTCGCTGACCACAGCCTTGCGGACTACAAGCTTGCTTGCATCCTTCAGGCCGGCGAGCGACGCCTGGAACGCGGCCATCGAGCCCTTGAGCTGGCTCAAGGCCGTGAATTGCGTAGTGAGCCTGGTATCAACCTTTGCCAGCCGCGCATCGGGCGCCGCGCGCTCGGCCGCAACCAGCTGGGTCACCAGCGAGTTGACGTCGAGTCCGGATACCGAGCCGCTGGAGGTGATAGTAGCCATGATTTTTCAATAGTCTCAGATCGACGTATCGAGAAGCGTGCTCCGACGCGCATTCATGTTCTTGAATGCGCGCAGCACTTCTTCCCCTGGAAACTGGCGGATGATGTCGCCGGTCGAGCCATCCCGAACCGTGATCACCTGCGTATTGGTATCGGCGTCGATTCGGAATTCAACGTCGCGCTCGGAGCTGCTGAGGTACTCCTGCAGCTGCCTTGCGATGGCCTCGATGTGCACTGTCTGCTGCTGCTCGGGTGCGGCCACAATGGGAGAGACCGCGGCAGGACGCTGTGTCCCCGCGGTCGAGATTTTCCGGTCAATCCCTTGCGGAAGGCCTGGTGACACCGGCGTCACGGCCTTCGTCGAAACAATATCCATTAGCCTCTGCATCCCTGGCGCCGGGTAGGGTTGCCACCCGGCGCCGTCAGGTCATGACGCTATTACTTGAGCAGCGAAAGCACACTCTGCGGAGCCGCGTTCGCCTGCGCCAGGATGGCCGTGCCAGCCTGCTGCAGGATCTGCGCCTTCGTCAGGTTCGCGGTTTCAGCCGCGAAGTCCGTGTCGAGGATTCGGCCGCGTGACGCCGCCAGATTCTCTGTCGTGGCCGTCAAGCTGCTGATCGTCGACTCGAAGCGGCTCTGGATCGAACCCAGGGCGCTGCGGAAGTTGCTGACGGCAGTCAGGGCGACGTCAACACGCTGGATGGCGCTGTTCGCACCAGCAACGGTCAGCACGTTCTGCTGTGCCAGCGTGATCGTGTCCTTGGTGATGGTCTGGTTCGCAGTCGCGAAACCCAGCGCCAGGCCATCGCCAGTGACGATGATGTTCTCGGCCGCGGCCAGAGTCACCGTGCCGCCATTGACGGCAGCTGCAGTCACACTGTTCGAACCAGCACCGGCAACCGCGCCGATCTGGCCATCGCGAAACACCACACCGTTCACCGTGGAAGAGCCACCACTGCCGGCAGTGATGCCGCCAGCCGCGGCGCCACCCAGGTCCTGACCGATCGCGATGTCGCGACCGTCAGCGGCCGTCAGGCGCAACACGCCGCCGGACAGGGTCGCTGTTACGCCAGTCTGCTGGGTCTTGCCGTTGATGCCGTCGGTGAGCTGCTGCGCTGACAGAACGCCGTTGGCGTTCTGGTCGTAGGCAGAGAAGATCGCCTGGCCGTTGATCGTGAGGCTGTACGTGTCGCCAGAAGCCACGCCCGAGGAGGCTGCAATCTGGAACTCGACATTGTTGGTCGCAGTGGCAGACAGACCCGAGATGTGCGCGGCATTGATGGCCGCAACCTTTGAGTACGCACTACCGATCGACTGCCCTGCTTCCAGGCCAGCCGAGGCTGCCGTGATGACCGTAGCCGACCCGGTGCCGACCGCAATCGTGCCGGTGCCGGCCAGGTTGCCGACCGTCACCTCGTTCGGAGAAGTCAGCGAAGCGACCTGACCGATCTGGCTGGCCTTCACGCCCTGCGTAAGGTTGACCGAGATCGTCTCGCCGACGTTCGCGCCGACCTGGAACTGTGCAGTACCGAACGTGCCGTCCAGAACCTTCTGGCCGTTGAACGAGGTCTGCGAAGCAATGCGCTCGACTTCGGCGAGGCGCTGCTGCACTTCCTGGTCAAGCGCCGTGCGGTCGCTGGCCGAGTTGGTGGCGTTGGCAGACTGCACGGCGAGTTCGCGGATGCGCTGCAGGTTGTTGGTGAGCTCACCGAGCGCGCCTTCAGCAGTCTGGGCCAGCGAAATGCCGTCGTTGGCATTGCGGGCAGCCTGCTGCAGGCCGCGGATCTGCGTGGTGAAGCGTTCGGAAATTGCAAGACCGGCAGCATCGTCCTTGGCACTGTTGATCCGCAGACCCGAAGAAAGTCGCTGCAGCGACGTAGCCAGCTGAGAAGCCGAGGTCGACAGGTTGCGCTGAGCATTCAGCGACAACACGTTGGTGTTAATCGACATTGCCATGAAAAAGACTCCTTGGAAGAAAAAACTGTCTCGTCAACCGGCTATCCAACCGGCGGGTGCTTCGGTCGACCTTGGCCCGCCGTTGCGCGTTTCAGAACATGTATCGGTGCCCTTGCCGGCTTCTTTAGCCGTTTGTCCTACACCGATCAAAAACTGAGGGTTCGTTCACGCTGGCTCACCGTGAGTGAGACCAGCATCACAAATAGTTGAAGAGCGACAGCTGCGAAATCTTGCTGTAGGCAGCCTGCGCGGCCTGCAGGCCGGTGAGCTGCTGGTTCATGCGGCTGATGGCAGCGGCGTAGTCCACGTCGCGCAGCGCGCCCACCGAGTCGGCCAGCTCGTCGTCCAGCTGCTGCCGTGACGACGCCGCGTTGTCCACGGCATTGAGCCTGGCCCCCACGACGGCGCGCGTGTCCAATATGTGATTGAGCGCCTGGTCCACCTGGGTCAGCCCGGCATTCACGCCCGAGCTGATCAGCGAGCGCCCGCTTGCGGTCGTGCCCGGGGCTTCCAGACTGGTCGCCAGCCTGTCGAGCGCGGTGAACACATCCATCTTGGTGGCCGGCGCCACGCTGAAGCTGTCGCCTGCGACCGGCTCGCCCGTCACCACCACTTCCACGCCACGAAAGCCGATCGAAGAGCCGGCCGTG
>JBDSGY010000091.1:0-4513 GCA_039918755.1 Steroidobacteraceae bacterium | reverse complement strand
CAGAAAAATGAACTGTGCATCTGGAAATACCCGCTGCAGGAACGCAATGCGCAACGAATTCTTGGGCGTCTTTTCCAGGAGGCGCGCATCGCTTCGCGCTGGCGCGCCGGCCGGACCTTGCAAACCGGCTGCCGCGGCCTGCCGAATCGCAGTAATGACGTCCTCTGTAGCGGCAGCGGCTTCAAGGCGATTGGATTCCACCCCTGCCGCGCCGGGTCGCAGCGATTCGTGACCCTCGATCAGCCAGTGTGCCTCCCCACCGAGTGTGTTGAACGCCGGGGTGCAGGCCAGCGTTTCAAACAGCAGGGTGCTGCCGGAGCGCGGTGCCGCGACGATGAACACCGGGCGCTGCAGCGCGCGTTCTGCCCTTGGTGCCGCCGGCGGGTTCGCGGTGAGCAGGTGCTGCAGCACCCGCGCTTCAAGCACATTCACTGCGCTGACGCCGTTGGTGCGCATCACCAGTCCGGTGCCAAGCTGCCGCGCTGCGCCCTGGACGGCTGCTGCAAGTTCGGCGAAGGATTGTCGATTCCTGCCCGTTGTACCATGCGCTACGCACAGTTGCCGCCAGTCGCAGATGAATCCCTCGAGCAAGCCGCTGAACTGTGCTGCCCGCAGCCGGCTTTCGGCATTGTCAGCCGACAGGGAGATTTCGGCGCGCAGATCGTTCACCAGCAGTTGCACCTCGGCAGCGGGCATTACCGCAGCGCGCTCGGACGACTCGGTCAATGGCTCAGTGTCCACGTCAGGCCGGTAAGCCAGGTGGCGCCAGTGTTCAGGCGGCGGTCTGGGGCCGCATGCGAACTGCCAGAATGCCGCAGTGCCCGTTGTGTCCGCCACCAGATGGATGCGCTCTTCAGGCGTGGGATTCAGAACCCGGTGCAGTCGCCAGTTGTCGAATATCCACGCCTGACCTGGCGCCATATGCACCACTTCATCGCCGCAATGGAAGCGGACTTCCGGTCGCGTGATCACCGGAACATGCATTCGCACCCGTGTGTGCCAGTGATAGTTGATGTCCGCGTGTTCCGGGACTTCGGCGCCAGGCGCCAGGCGCATCAGCCGTGAGCGGCTCCAGACGACGCCGAAGCTGCCGAGGATCTGGCGGATGTATGGCGCCGAACGCAGCCACGGTGTCGGCAGCATCTGGCCATGCACGCCATCCGATTCCGTGCCATCGGCACTGATCAGGCGCACGGCACTGTTGCCTGCGATGCCATTGGGATGCGCGACCCATGCGTGCGGGGGAATTGCCGCAACTTCAGCGCGCAGCCGTGCGGCGTCAAACTGTACGGGCAATTGGAAGAAGGGACGTGGCAGCCGCACCGGCGTCAGGCCTGTGCCAGTGTTTCGTGGAATTCGCCAATCGTCTCCACGAGGCGGGCGGTGGCCAGTCGTTCCACAGTAGTCAGATACGGATTCCACAGATCGAAGATCAGTACCACGCGCGTGCGATCACTGTGATTCCAGGCTTCGTGCTCGTAGGTATCGTCGAAAACAACGACCTTGCCTTCCTGCCAGACATGGTCTGCGCCACCCACCCGCAATGCGCAGTCGGGCGGCACGATCAGTGGCAGATGTGCCACGACGCGCGTGTTGGTCACGCCGCGGTGCGCCAGCAACTGCGTGCCGGGCGTGAACACCGAGAACAGCACCTCGGGTCCGTGCCCAGCGACGCGCGACAGGGGCAGCTTGTCCAGCGCACTGCTGGTAAGCGGGCAGGCCGCGCAGTTGGCATCGCGTCGTTCGCCACTGCGGTAGAAATAGTGACCAGTCCAGCTGGGTGGGCCGCGCGTGCCGCGCAGGTTCTCGTCTTCCAGCGCATTGCTGCTGAATACCCGCTCGCTGCCTGTCCCCTGTGGCAGCAGGCTCATCAGTTCGGCCAGAATCGCGGGTGTCTGCGCCTCGAACTGCGGCAACCATTCGAACAGGCCGCGGTCGAAATACGGTGCCGTGGGCAGTCCCGGAAAATATAGAAAGCCCGGCCGTTGCAGCGCATCGGGATATTGGGCTGCTTCTTCTCCAAGGTAGATGCGCAGCATCCACTCCACCCGCTGCAGGGAATCGCTGCCGAATTCGGCCGCGAGCGGTGCAAGCAGACATTCGAGCATTTCCCGACGGCCGCTGCGCACGGTCTGCACGGCATGTTCAACCAGCGTCACCAGTGCCGGTGGCGTGGAGGCGCGGTCTACCCATTTTCCCTGGGCCTGCACATCGGCGAGCACACGGCAGTACTGCACGAGCGCGCCCGGGGCATCGCCCAGGGTCTCCAACGCCGCAGCCAGGTGCAGTCGCGCTGCGGGCATGGCAGCGTCCAGTTTCGTGGCACGGGCATAGTGGTCTACCGCGCCATGCAGGTCGCCCAGCAGTTCCAGCGCCCGTCCGAGATGATGATGACTCGCCGCATGGTCGGGCCTGACGGCCACAGCGCGCTGCAGCAGTTCGCGCGCGCGGTGAAACTGCCCCAGCCGGATCGAGGCCAGTCCGACAATGTTGAGCGCCTGCAGATCCACTGGATTGTGATCCAGCACGCTCAGGAAGGCCTTCTCGGCTTCTTCCACTCGGCCCGCGCGCAACAACAGCTGTGCATCGCGCGTGAGCCCTTCAGCAGTGGGATTCTGGTTCGTCATTCCCAACGCATTGTCGCACAAGCGCGCAGGCTCGCTGCGGGGCTGCGGTCAGCTGTCATATCCCCACCGGCTGATATACGGCTGCAGTTCGACACGGGCCGCTTCCAGCTCGACACGATAGGGCTGCCATTTGCCGACGGCGCGGGTGTTTATCGGCTCGATGACCTGCGAATAGCTGGGCGTGCTGATATAGCCTTTGGCGCGTGCACGATCGCCCGGCTTCAGCATGGCGTCGTCCCATGGCAGTTGCAGGAAAGCGGCAATTTGCCGCATCTGGGTATCGAAATCCGAAACCAGGTCCTCGTAGCGCGACTCGAGTATTGCTGGCTGCAACACTTCGGCCTGCGTGTACCAGAAATCGAAACAGCGGCGAAAGCCACGTGCCAGGGTGGTCTGGTTGCCGCATAACAATGCAAATTCTGGCGCCCGGAAATGCTGTGTGTAGCAGCTCAGCACCACATCAAGCGGATGCCGGATCGCCAGGATGATGCGGGATCGCGGAAACAGTCGGTGGATTGCGGGCAGGCGCAACAGGTTGAGCGGATTCTTGTCTACCAGGCGCTGCCCGGCGGCGAGCTCAACCTTGCCGCGCGCCAGCGCAAGGTATTCGTTGCGCAGCTCCTGCAGCTGGTGTTCCTCGAGCCTTCCAAGATCGAATGGATAGTCGCAACCCAGATCTTCCATGCGGTCGATGACCTGCTGCAGGAAGGGCTGCTCGTCCATCGACACCAGCAGTGGATGCGCGTCCAGGGCCTGTTCGAGCAGCGTGGTTCCGGAACGCGGGAAGGCGACGATGAATACCGGGCTCTCGTGCAGCGGCGGCGCGCCGCGGTGCTGCCACCGAGCCACGTCCGCAGCTACGCAGCCGCGCTGTGCAATTAGCAGTGGTGGTTCGTTGCAGGCTGCCATTTCGGGATGCGTCCGCTGCAGATGCAGCATCTGCGCCGCGTGGGCGTGGGCCAATGTAGCCCAGGCCAGGGCGTACTGATTCATCGCCTGCTGTGACTTGGCCAGCGGAAACAGCGCGATGTGTTGCCGGTGCGGCTCTTCCTGGGCTGCCAGCGAGCCGAACAGGTCCGCGGCGCGCGCGTGTTGCTTCTGCCGCTGGGCTATCTGTGCCTCGAGCATGGTCAGTTCATGTCCGAGCGCCGCGGCCTCCGGATGGGCAAGCAACTGGCCCAGCCACGCAACAGCGTCGTCGAGACGGTTACTCCGTTCCATGACCTGCGCCAGCCGCAGCATCGCTGCGGGCCCCATCGCAGCTGGCGCCTGCAGCAGTCGCTGCATGGCTGTCTCGGATTTGCGCTGTTCGCCCAGATTCAGCAGCAGCAGTGCCAGCTGGGCAAGCTGCTCCGCCGTCGGTAATTCGAACTGCGCCCAGCCTTCGATGGCACGCAGAGCATCGTCGATGCGCAACAGTTCGTAGCAGCACTGGGCGTACTGCAGCGCAATCTGCGCATCGCGCGGAGCAGCAGCCTTCGCCTCGGCGAGCAGCCGCAGTGCATTGTCGTAGTCGCCGCGTTCCTGATGGAGCAGGCCCACATTGAACTGGAAGTCCGGGCCACGGGCACCACGCGCTGCGGCCGTGGCGTAAGCATGCAGTGCGCCCGGCAGATCGCGTGCCTGCCGCAGTGCCGTGCCAAGGTTCATCCAGTGCGCGGATTCCAGCGGATTGATGCGCGTCAGGGTCTCGAATGCCTGCACCGCGTCGGCATATTGCTGCTGCGCCTGCAGCGCCAGCCCCAGCAGTGTCCACGCAGCCGTATTGCCGGGCTCCGCCTGCAGCACCTGTCGTGCCGCAAGCTGCGTTGTTGCCGGATCGCCGGCCTGCAGCGCCGCAAAAGCCTGGTGCAGCGCACCGGGGGTCGTCATGTGCATGCCATCCA